>CALZOR010000005.1 GCA_945827785.1 uncultured Bacteroidales bacterium
TAAATGGTCCCACTTCCTCTGTTTGTTCGAATGATGGCTCGCTTGCACATGCAACTAAGGCAAGGGCAGCAGCAAACACAATTGTCTTGTTCATTCTTCTGGATTATTTGGCCCAAAGAAGCCAGGTTTTAAAATAATATACATTCACGGTCCCCTCTCCGTTCATAGGCTTCGGAGTCGGTACCGGCTGGATTTCCCCGTTAAGGGCAGAGCGCAGGTCGGCAAGCATAGTTTCAGCCTGAACAGGCTCCATTCCCTGTGGCCTGAACTCATGGCCACCATAAATATGGCCATATTTTTTCAATTCAGGAACAACTGCTGCCAGATTCTTCTCATATTCATCGAGGGAAAGGCAGTGATCAAGCCACATCCAGAGATAACCGTTCATTGCATCACCGCTGAAAACCATGTCGTCAGTTTCATCCAGGAAAAGAATGCTTCCTGGAGTATGACCACCGAGCTCCATAGTTGTTATAACCTTGCCTCCAAGGTCCCAGCTTTTGCCGGGACCGAAAAGGCGAAGTTCATAGTCAGGATAGGTTTTGATTTCAGCAATGTTTCCCCTTACAGCCTCTTTATCATAGGCGAAGTCGCCTGCATTGGATGCCACATAAGCCTCAAGGTCTGGGGAATTGAGAGGATCCATGGACTTCATTATGTCCAAATCCTTCTCTGGCAGCCAGACTTGAGAGAACTGGTAGTTGCCACCGATATGGTCAGGATGACCGTGGGTGGTGACAACTATCAATGGAAGGTCGGTAAGTGACTCTACCAGACCGGAGAGATCTCCGACACCGATGCCGGTATCGATGAGCATGGCATATCTGGAGCCTGTAACAAGATAGCAGGTAGCGGCTGCATGCTCGCTTATCATGTAAACCTTGCCCTGCCCATTCTCCGGAGTGATGTCCTGAACATTGAACCATCCGTCCTCATTCATCATGCCATGCCTTGAGCATAGCGCTGATTCTGGTCCTTTGCAAGAAATGAGGACGATGGATGCAATGACTGAAAACAATAGTATTTTCATTATTAGTAACCAGGGTTCTGTTGTAATTTTTTATTCACGTCAATCTCATTCTGTGGGAATGGTAGGTAGTCGTCACGGCCTACTGTCCAGCTATGGTCATCATAGTTGTTAGGTTTGTACTCCAGTTTGAAAGAGTATTTCCATGAATGGTATGTACCATCATTAGGATCATTCGATGGATCCGGAGAAACTGTGAGGTATGGAAGCATCTTAGATTTCTCAGCCAACACTTTAGGAGCATCTCCCCATCTCTTGAGGTCTTGGAAACGGACTCCGTCCATTGCAAGTTCAAGCCTTCTTTCCTTTTTGATGATATCCATGTTGATGTCAGAAATCGGGGCAAGGTTTACACGAGCACGTACTTTGTTCACATATTTCAGAGCAGTAGAATTGTCACCTGTCTGAACGCATGCCTCAGCAGCAAGGAGCAGTACGTCATCGTATTTGAATACCGGAGTATTTGATTGGTTTGCATGCCACATTGAGACATTCTCGTCATCTGTACTGGCAAGCCATTTGAGTCGAAGATAACCCTCTGAGTTGTAATAAGTTTTCTCTGCAGCCATACCGATACCTATCTCCGGGAACTTGGTTATAGGGACAATCCATGCATTAACACGCATACCGTCAACGCCTTCTTCTGCGACGAATGCATCATAGAGGTCTTTCGGAACCTGACACTGACTATAGCCCTGAGCATTGAACTTGTAGAAATTCTGTGCGTCTGAACCCATGTTGAATCCGAGTGCGAAAGGCCAGTTCCAGAGGATTCCGTGCCATCCGTCCTGATCATAGGCAGTACTCATGTCGTAGTGACGTACGTGCTCGTAAACATACTCCTCACATCCGTTAGCCTGAGGATGATAGAATGTGGTAATATCGCTGATAAGGTCAAAGTTGCCAGAGTTGATGACATCCGTCAGAACAGTCTTTGCTTCTGCATATTTGCCTTGATACATATAGGCCTTGCCAAGAAGGGTTCTTGCAGCATCGATTGTGAAGCGTGCAGAGCCATTCTTATCACCAATTCCCTGACGTTGAGTAA
Source organism: uncultured Bacteroidales bacterium (assembly GCA_945827785.1). Lineage (GTDB taxonomy): Bacteria > Bacteroidota > Bacteroidia > Bacteroidales > UBA932 > Cryptobacteroides. The sequence goes on from CALZOR010000005.1 coordinate 2,076, forward strand.
GTTTTCCTCCCTTGATAATGTCATTTAACTCATCTTCAATGAATTTCCATATTTCAGCAATTTCAGTGTTCTCCACCTGGAATTCATCAGCTGTCTTGAGCACTTTAGTCACTAGCGGAACTCTTCCCCATAGGGTTACAAGGTCGTAATATGAAAGAGCACGCAGGCCACGGCACTCGGCGATATTGCGAGCCTTGATTTCACTGTCCTCAGGATTGAATTTCTCAAGAACGAGGTTTGCAAGATATATGGAGCTGTAATACTCATCATAAATAATTCTGAACCAGTCATTTGTAGTCACAAGGTGCATTTCCCAGATCTGCTGGAGGTTAGTCTGGTCAGTGCGTGTAGAGCCAGTGCGAATATCGTCACTGAGGAGGTTCTTGAGGAAGAAAGCATTTTCGTATGAACCGATGGAAGGCTTTCCGGTCAAAACTTTTCTAGAAGCATTGTAAACTGCGGCTGTAGCCTGTTCACAGTCTTCGTCTGTGACGTAGAAGGTCTCCTCGCTTGTCACACCCATCTGTGGGATGTTGAGAAGATCCGGATTGCAGGAAGTGCTGACAATGGCAAGAGCTGCAAATGTTGAAATTATTATTGATTTTTTCATTGATGTCAGATATTAGAATGTGATAGAAAGACCGAATACAACCTTTTTGGTGGTAGGATAGTTACCGTAGTCAACTCCCATTCCAGATGTTGAGGTTGCTGATGCCTCAGGATCCATACCAGGATATTTGGTAAAGAGGAAGAAGTTATCAAGAGATGCATATATGCGGAGTCTCTCGATGAATGCCTTCTTGCTGATCTTTGAAGGAAGAGTATAACCGAGCTGAATCTGTTTGATGCGGAAGAATGAACCATCGAATACCATGTGGTTGGAGAGGTTATATTTCTCTGCACCGGCAGTCCTTGGATGAGCATATTTACCGTTAGGATTGGATGTAGTCCATCTCTGATCGTAGAGTTTCTTGAGACTATATGAAATGTTAAAGTACTGATATGACATGAAGAGGTCATTGCCATATGAACCATTGCCAAATACTGTAAGGTCAATACCCTTCCAGTTCATTGACAATGTGAGGCCGTATGTAAAATCAGGGAATGCCTTTCCGATCATGTCCTTGTCGTCGGCATTGATGACACCGTTTTTGTCCCTGTCGATATATACGGGGTCTCCGTTCTCATCAAGGTGATCGACGACATATCCGCGGAAATACCATACTGGATAGCCAACTTCAAATGCGGAGAATGAACCGTTTGAGTGCATCCTTGAAGAACCTTCGATACGTCCCCCGGCTACGCCAGGGTCAAGGTAAGTTACCTTGTTCTTGAGGGTGGCGATGTTTGCGTTGATTGAGTATCCGAAGTCTCCTCTTTGGTCTTTCCATCCGAGGTCGAATTCGAAACCTGAGTTGGTCACATTGCCGGCATTCATCGGAGCTGACTTATTACCCGCCTCGTAAGGGATGATGATACCTGAAACAATCAGGTCACGGGTGTTCTTTTTATACCAGTCAGCAGTGAGTGTGAATCTCTCGTTGAACATTCTCAAATCGATACCGAGGTCGAGCTGCTCTGACGTCTCCCATTTGAGGTTAGGGTTGCTCAACTGTGCTGGTCTTACTGAAGTAATGTAGTTGAGACCGTCGTTGGTGAAAGAATAACCTGTTGCCTGAGTTGCTAGAGAGTTGGAATATTTATATCCGCCGAGGTTGCTGGTAGAACCGTTGAGACCCCAGCTGACACGCAACTTGAGAAAATCTACATATCCTCTCTTGAGGAAACTCATGAATTTTTCTTTTGAAAGAACCCAACCTGCTGAGAATGAAGGGAAATAGCCCCATTTGTTCTGGAAAGGGAGGATTGAAGAGTCGGCTGCGTCTGCACGGAAGACAACTTCTGCAATGTATTTGTCCGCATAGCTGTAGTTCAGACGACCAAAGTATGAGAGTTTCCTGTTGCGACTGCTGTATCCTTGAGCTGTCTTGGTTGCATCACCTGCAGGATAGCTTACATCGGCATAAAGAGGATCATCTTTGGCAACTTTGTTGACACTTGCATTCACATATTCGTAGTCGTTGTTGCTGTATGACATACCGATCATGGCTCCGAAGCTGTGTTTCTTGATGGTTGTGCTATAGTTCGCAAAGTTCTCCCACTGCCAGTACTCATTGGTTGAATTGTTGCGGGTGGCAGCGTTCTCATCTTTGTTGGTCACTGAAGATGAACCGTAGAAGAAGTGATTATAATTGTAGTAGTTGGATGAATAGTAGTTGTAACCAAGGCGTGTTGTGAACACGAATCCCTTAAATGGAGTGAAGTTGGCGTACAAACTGCTTGTGAGATTTCGTCCTGTCTTTGATGTGTCTGATCTCTTGATATTCACGGCAGGATGAATCATCTCACCGCTACCGAGAGTACAGTAATAGTCACCGTTTTCGTCCTTGAGGAGGGTGTAACCATTGGCTAGTTGTGACTGCATAGTTGAAGGAAGAGCGTCAGCGGAATATACTGATGAATAATATGCTGGCATTGTCATGATAGGAGCAATCATACTTACATAAGAGGAGTTGCCGCTACCGTCGGAAATAGATGCGCTTCTTGTCCTTGTATATGTGGCATTCACACCGACTTTCATCCATGGTTTTACCTGATAGTCAGCATTAACCAGTGCTGTGAACCTTTTGTAACGGTCCTTGTCGCCGATTACGATACCGTTGTCGTCAAGGTAGCTGAGGGAAGTAAGTACGCTTGCCTTGTCGTTCGCACCCTGGAAAGTAACAGTGTGGTGCTGCATCGGAGATGGGGTGAAGGCAACATCATACCAGTCTGTGGAAGATTTGCCGTCCCAGATATGGTCTGCAATCATCTGCTCTACCTGAGTGTCGGTGAAGTTCGGATCAAGCTCCCTCTGCTGCTGGATGGCTTCCTCTGCAGAAAGACGCTCCGGTCTTCTTGCAAGCGAGCTTATACTGTACTGGAAGTCATAGGAGATTGAGCTGCGTCCCTTGCTTGCCTGCTTGGTTGTGATGAGTACGACACCATTACCTGCTTGTGCACCGTAGATTGCAGCCGAAGCGGCATCTTTGAGCACCTCCATAGACTCGATGAAGTTAGGGTCGAGGTTTGCGATATCACTCACGATAAGTCCGTCCACTACATACAAAGGATCTGATGTACCATTTGATGAGAAACCGCGGACACGGATTGTAGGTGATGCACCTGGCTGGGCAGATGTGGTGATGAGGGTCACACCGGCTGTCTTTCCCTGGAGGGCCTGGCCTGCTGATGTGATAGTTCTGTTTTCGATGTCCTTGGAATTGACCGAAGAAATAGCGCCGGTGAGGTCACTTTTCTTCTGGACACCATAACCGACAACCACGACTTCATCAAGAAGTTCGTTGTCATCTTCAAGTATGATTTCCATGTCGGAAGCAGCTGCAACATTCACGGTTTTGTAACCGATGCTTGAAACTGCGAGCATTGCGCCCTGTGGAACATTGAGCGAGAATGTTCCGTCAATGTCGGAAATGACACCATTGTTAGTACCAGTCTGGATGACCGAAGCTCCGATGACAGGAACTCCCTTCGTGTCCTTTACGACACCGGAAGCAGTCACTTGCTGAGCCATCGCACTTACAGAAGCTGCAATCAGAGCCGCCGTAAGGATAACTTTTCTAAAAAGACTTTTCATTGCTAATTTGGTTATTAAAGTGTTAGGCAAAGATATGCAATGATATCCGGGCGGCATTTTCACTATTATCCAAGAGTTTTAAATTTTGTCCGATTGTTTTAGATGGCTTCCAATGCCCTAAAATATCCGATATTTTGTATTAATATTGTAAAAAACATACACACACTATGAAAAGGATATTGTTCTCATTGATTGCTGCAGCTGCATGCGTGCTCGCTTCAGCTCAGCAGGCACAGCCCTCCCTTGCGGACTATCTTGCCAAACTGACAGGACGCGAGGATGTCTATTGTTTCAGAGGAAAGCCAGCCGACATCCATGGCCGGTTCAACAATCCGGGTCCCGTCTTCATCGTCTTCCCCGACAGCCGCACCAGCCAGGAAGAAGCTGAAAAAATGGTAGAGGAAAGCGGCATGAAACAGATTGTCGATGATTATACCGGCTCCGTTTTCTTCTTCAATCCTTTGGCCGACGAATATGACAACAAGGCGGATTTCGAATCCTACCATGGCTTCATCGACCGCATGAGGATTGCATTCAACATCAAAGTTATCGGTATCGGAAGAGGTGCCACATTCGTAAATGAAACCATTGCAAGGAAAGCAGGCAATGTCGCCGGCATCGTGAGCATAGGCGGAAAGGCTCCGAAGAAAGCACTTGAAGGTGAATCCCCTGTGCCGGCATATATTATAGGAAAGAATGCACGCAAGACTGCCGCTTCATATATTGCAAGGAATGATGTAGAACTTGCTTCATCTGAAGGATCGAAGAGCCTGTACGTAAACAGTAATGAGCCGCTGATAAGGGTGGTCGTGAACCAGAGCGACGAAACAGACCTGGCAAAGGTGATTGCAGATGCCTGGGACAGCGTCCTGAGCTGGAACTACCGTTTCAACAACTACAAGCATACCTGGTACACGGGTGAATCTTACTGCGAACACGGAGATTCGGAATTCGAGCCATTTATCATGTTCGACCGCCTTGGCATCACAAGGAATGTTTGTACGGAGAATCTCAACGGCACTGGCGATTTCCTCTGGTATGAATACATCCCGAAGGCTGCTGCAAATGCTGACAAAGGCACCGTACCGCTTGTAGTCCTGCTGCACGGAAACAACAACGACCCGCGCACCCAAGCAGAAACTTCCGGATTTCTCCCAATCGCATCACGCGAGGGCTTCATCGTTGCAGAATTCGAATGGCAGGGCAACGGATGGACTCCGATGGGCCATGACGGCATCGAAACGACAATTTATGAACTGTTCAGAAAGTATCCTCAGATAGACCGTTCAAGGGTATATTGTGAAGGTCTTTCAGCAGGAGCATTCAATGCAACGGCTCTGGGCATAAAGAAAACGCATATCTTCGCTGCAGTTGGTTCCCAGTCAGGCGGAATCATGGTTGAAACCCGGTTCGGATCATGCAAGGAGACTCTTTTCGATGAGGCCATCCTCAAGAGCGAAGGCTGCGACATGCCGTATTTCTCGATTTCCGGCTCGGATGACGAAGCCGTAGTCTTCCCTAAACCGGGCGAAACCGGACCTAACAGAGTTCTCCTTTCATGGCAGGCATATCAGATTCTGAATAATCTCCCATATACCGAGACTCTCGACTTCTCCATTGACAAGGACTTCGGAATGAAGCTTGAAAACAGAAGACGCGAGGACACAAACAAGGGCATATCATACGAAATCGGCGACATGACAAAGGACAATGTGCCGCTGATAAGATACATCGTCGTGGACGGATACGGTCACTGGAACTTCCAGCCAGGAGCGGAACTCATGTGGAACTATTTCAAGATGTTCTCACGTGATCCTCAGACCAAAAAGCTGATTTATCACGAATAGTCCGACGGCTTCACGCCGAATTGTTTCTTGAAAGATACAGAGAAGTACGACAGACTTGAAAATCCAGTCATGTCGGCAATCTCGGAGAGATTGTACTTCCCGCTCCTGATCAATTCGGCTGCACGGTTGAGCTTATATTTCTTGAAGAATGTATTCGGGGTCTCATTTATGAGGCCCTTGAATTTATAATACAGTTTGGAACGGGATATTTTCAGAGCATCAGCAACAACATCGACATTCAGTTCGGCTGAATTCAACTGTTTCTCCATCAGTTCATACAGACTTTCGAGGAACAGCCTGTCCTGAGGTGAGAGGTCCTTGTCCGGAATGTCTGAAACATCAGTGGTCTGAGTGATTCTGTTCCGAAGTTTCTCCCTGTTGGAAATGAGGGTCTTGGTCAGAGTGAGCAGGTAGGCCGGAGCCACAGGTTTTACCACATAGGAATCCGCTCCGGTGTCAAGTCCCCGGATCTGGTCATCAAGGGTGGACTTCGCCGACAGTATCATCACCGGAATATGACATGTCTCCATATTGTTCTTTATCTGCGAACAAAGGCCCAGACCATCGGTCTGCCCCGGAAGCATAACGTCCGTTATCAACAGATCGGGGCTCTGGAATTTCAGCTCGTTGGATGCATCATCCGCACTGTATTTCACCTTCACATCATAGTATTTTCCCAAAAGTGAAGAAATGTACGAAGCAAGGTCCACGTCATCCTCAACCAGCATAATCTCCGGACGGCTGCCATTGCCATGGCTGTTTTGACTGACCACATATTCCTGTTTCTCAGGCAGTTCTGACGGAAGCCCATCAACGATTATCTCTCCCTGATAATCAATGTCCGAAGCCGGTATCAGGAAACGGAAGCATGTACCGCGACCAAGCGGAGAGTCTCCGGCCTCGAGAAGGCCATGGTGAAGCGTTGCAAGCCTTCTGGCATAATACAGGCCTATTCCGCTGCCGAATTCCTTTTCCTGACCGGGAGCATCCAACCTCCTGTAACGCTCAAACACTTCTTCCCTCTTGTCTTCCGGTATTCCCAATCCCGTATCGGCGACACTCACCAGACAGAACTCTTCCGACTGAGATTCAATCCCGGCCTTGAACAGGCGAGCAGCCTGTTCCCTGGTGACGATCTCTATCGATGCCCTGATTACCGAACCAGCTCCTCCCGGAGTATATTTCACGGCGTTGGACATGAGATTGTTGATTATTTTCTCGAATTTGTCCGTGTCCACAAGCATTGTCCTTCCGTCCATATTGTCCGATATTTCCAGAAGAATGCCTTTCTGTGAACAATTGTATTTGAACGGGGTTACATAATTCCTGAAAAGAGCGGCAATGTCACAACGGCACAGGCTGAGATTCAGGGCATCTGTTTCCAATTTGCTGAAGTCCATTATCTGGTCCACGAGCTTCAGCATGCGGTTCACGCTATTCCTGACTGTGGAAATGAGGCTGCGGTTGTAGGGCGTGTCCTCCAATTCTTCAGTAATCTCCGCCACGGGTCCGAGAATCAGAGTCAGAGGTGTCCTGAACTCATGGGACATATTGGTGAAGAATGAAACATTCATTTTGTTCAGGTTCTTTTCATTCTCCTTTTCCTGGATTATTCTCTTCTGTTCGTTCCTTTGCTTTCTGTAGCGAAGATATGTCAGCAAGGACAGGACGAACAGCAGGCTTATCAGGAGTGGATAGATGACTGTCACCATAATCCTTGATGTCAATAAAGGGGAGGTCACATTGATATCCTGACTTATGGAACTCCTGACTTTGCCACTCCTTCTGTCTCGAGCCTGAAGTACAAGGGTGTATTTCCCCTCCGGGATGTATGAGTAATGCACCATATTGCCTGCATGGACTTTCTGCCAGTCTTTGTCATAACCTTCCAGCATATACCAATAATCCAACGGTCTGTCTTTTACAAAATTAGGGTTACTGAAACTTATTCTCAATGAACCGGCATTTTTCGGCAGATTGACTTCCGGAAGATGATTCAAGCTCTTTTCTATTATCCCGCCCTCGGCAGGGTTCACCATTATTCCGTTCAAGAAGAGGTCATCGAAATGAAGTCTAGGCTCTCTCTGCATTTCAGCAATATCGGGGTCAACTACAAACAAACCGCCAGAACTGCCGAAAAGCATATAACCATCTCTCAGTGCCAATGCGGCATGTGTCGTAAGTTCTCCCTCGATTATATTGTCTTTATTGGTAAAATGAAGAACATGTCCGTCGGTGTACTGATATAGTCCATTGGCTGTTCCCGCCCAGATGGATCCGTCAGAGGACTCAGTGAGGGTGAAAATGCTTTCGCAGGCAATTTCATCCATAGCTCTGAACACTCCCCTTTGCGGGTCGTATCTGAAAGCTCCGTTTGAATTCGTTCCAAGCCAGATTTTTCCTGAGGCATCTTCCAGCATGCATGTAGGGTAGAAATTGAAATCTATCTTTGACCTGATGTCAAATGTATGACTTACCTTGAATGTCTGAGGGTCAATTTCAAACACACCATAAAGGAATGCAAGCACCATAACCTTACCTGAAGAAGAAAGATGGAGTTCAGGGACGAACATAAAGCCGGATCCCACGTCCAGTCTTACACTCTGCATCTGAGAGGCACCGGAAGGAAGCACATAAATATTATGGGAAAATGTTGACAGCCAGACATTTCCAAAAGAATCCTCAAGAAACATCTCTCCTTTATGCGTAGGAAAGGAATACAACTCACGATAATTGATTATCTCATTGATTCTTCCCGAGTTGGTCTGAGGACATCTTTCATTCTCCACCAGGACATGGCAACGGTTGGAAGTCGCCACCCACAGACGATGGCGGCTGTCAATGAAAACTGCAAGCGGCTGCAATTGAGTGAATCTTTCATAAGCAAGACGGCTTATCTTTCCTTTGTCAAAATCGCACAAGTACATGCCATGACCCGAAGTGTTCACGAGAATTTGTCCTTCATTGACCTTAGAGAGACTTTCCACAGACACGCCCTTGTATGAATAGATTGGATTGGAAGTTGATATCTCGGTCAAAACATTGGAAGGGACACAGGAAAAGCCGTTCTTTTCAGTACCGAACCAAATATTCCCGTCATTGTCGGGATATACATTGCTTGTCCCATATGGAGCATCGACCTGATTCAAATCTCCTGTAGCATAGTCAAATACAAAAACTCTGTTCTGGCGTGTAATTATATAGAAAGTTGTCTGATGTCCTGGATGAATGGATGTAACATCTTCCATACGGAACTCCCCTTCACGGGCAATACGGCCATGATAAAGCGGCATATTCAATTCCGTTGACCATATATGGAAGCCATCAGGACCAAAGGTGCAAATCACCGAATTGGGCAACAGAATCATTCCCGACACCTCTCTGCCCGCATCTTCATACACCTGTTCCTGTTGAGCATCAGGAGTTTCTCTCCAATGGACACATCCCTGCGACAAATACCAAAGGCGGTCTGCCGGGTCGAAGAAAAAAGCATAGGCAGCCTTTCCATTGTCAAAGAAAAGCCGCCTTACAAAACAAGAGCGGTTCTTGTCATATTCCTGAATGATATCACCGGTTGAAAGGAAAAGCCTTCCATCCGAGGTCTCTGAAAAAGAATGAATGCACACTGACCTATATTCGCTATGATCAAATTCAACCGGCACAAACTCGTCTCTTTCGTTCAGACGGGCAAGTCCGGAAGAAGTACCCACCCATAGGTTTCCCTGCTTGTCGTTGTATATTGACAATACAATATTGGACGGGAGAGAGCTGGGATTGCTCCGGTCGTTCAAATAATGGTGGAATGAATGTCCGTCATATCTGACAACTCCGCGTGAGAGCCCCATCCAGATATATCCCATATCATCTTCCTCGAAACAGGATACGGAACTGTTGGGAAGTATCTCAGTCACAGCATGGCTTTCCCGCTTGGGTAAAACAGCATCCTTATCCTGCCTTTGACAGCTCATCATCAAAGACAACAAAAGGAGCAAAATAAAGGGCATGTTCTTTTTCATGCCCCAAATATAAGTTATTTGCTCCGAACAACAATCTATCCTTCTTTCACATCGACAAGAATTGTTGAGTCTCGGCGGACTGTGCCGTCGAGGATGCTTTTGGCGAGTAGGTTTACCAACTCTTTCTGCATCAGTCTCTTGATTGGCCTTGCACCATATGCGGGTTCATGATAATCAATTTCCTTACTGACAATGACATAACCGGAGGTAATTCCGGCAGTCCGGTCCTTGACTCACGCGGGCGTCTGATAGGCCTGGCATTCGACAGAAACAAGGAATCCCTTGCCTCCGATGCAGTCTATATTCCAGAATACAACCGCTGCGTGTGCGTTGATATCCGCTTCATTATCTGGGCATTGGACAAATATGCCGGTATGGACCGTATTATCGCTGAACTCGGGCTGTAATCGGGAACCGTGTTCCCTTGCCCGTATATGTCAAGATATATAAAATGGGGTGACTAAAAAGCCAACTTTTTAGTCACCCCATCGTTTTTCTTCGAAAAACTAATCTTCCTTATTACCTGTACTGAGCGAACTCAATGTCCTTAGCAGCTCTTGCAGCAAGTTTCTCGCATTTTGAAGCCTTCTCGAGGTTTGCCTTTACAGCATTTGCATCACCCTGACGGGCAGCAGCTACTGCACGGAGGTAAGCAGAGTTAGGGCAGTCGCATGAGAGAGCAGCAGCAGGTGCGTTGTTGCCGTTAAGGAGAGCAACGAGAGCTGCGTTGTAACCTTTCTTGCCAGAAAGTTTTGCAGCAGCATCAGCATATTTGCCTTTAAGTACGTCGATAACTGCGAGGTTCTCTTTTGCAGTCTCGCTAGCAGCAGCCTTGAAGTATTTTGCAGCCTCATCAATATTGCCTGCACGGAGAGCGATAACGCCCTGAGCATTGTTCCAGTCTGCATCCTTTGCACATTTCTCGAGAGCGGCCTTTGCATCAGCAATCTTTTCCATCTTGATGTAGGTAACAGCAAGATTGTACTGACCATTTGCGCTGTTGTATTTCTCGATAGCCTTCTTGTAGATAGCAACTTTCTGGTTGTCCTCCTTTACGAGGGTTGCAGCACGGAGAAGAGCAGTCTCGTCGAGGATGTCGATGTTCTCGTCGATAAGTTTGAGAAGCTCCTCTGAAGTATAGTTCTTGTACTCTACGTTAGCGATGAACCTTGCGCGGCGAAGTGCAGGAAGAACCTCTTTTGCAAGAGTCTTATACACAGCTGACATGTTCTTGATCTCTTTTTCGCGAACTGCAGGGTCGCTGTACATTGAAAGAACGCGGATGATGAGGTCTTTGTCCTCAAGGTTTGAAGCAGCTACAAGCTCCTGGAAGCCTTCCCAGTCCTCACCGATGCTCTTTACGTTTACAGGAGCATCAGCAGGGTGTTTCTTGGTAACTTTGCCGAAAGCTTTCTCAGCAGATTTTGAACGGTTGCCTGAAAGTTTGTCGTTAAGGTCAACGGCTCCGTCAGGTGAAGCATAAGCAACAACGTCAGTGCTGATGAGGCTCTTGCGCTCGTTAGCCTTGATCTCATCAAGAGCAGCCTGGAAATCCTTTATTGACTGAGATTTGAGCTCGCTGTTCCTTACAGTCGCATTGTTGATGGTGTAAAGAATCTGACCCTCTGCAGTCTGGTTGATAATTTCCTGATAGTTGTCAGCCTTAAGATCAAGCTTGCCTTTCTGGCATACGAGCATGTAAGTTGTGTTGGCTCCATCTGCGACCTTTTTGGTTGGCATGTCAATAGCTTTTGATTTGTATTTCACAACGCCACGGAGCTCAAGATAGCTGCTCTCCATGCCCGGTGCATATGCAAATTTAACTTTCTTTGACACTGTTGCTCCATCAGAAGGAACTACCTCATAGTTGTCCTTAACTTTCTCACCCTGGAATACGTAAGGCTCCATTTTAGCTTCGCCTCCTTCGTAAACGATAACAGGAGTTACCTCGAGGATAGCCTTAGGATGAAAATAATCAGCCGGATAAGTTACAGTAACCGTAGCGCTGATTTCTCCTGCTACAACTTCAAGAACGGCAGGGTCGCATTTTACAGTTACGCTCTCTGCCATCTCTGCCATTTTCTCAGGTGAGCTACATGCAACAGCAGCAAGTCCGAGAACGGCAGCAGACAAGAATTTGATACCTTTTTTCATTATTAAATTTATTTAAATGGTTTATATTTTATTTACGCACTATCCAATACTGCATATTCGGTGCAAATATAATCATATTTTTAGATTTTTTGTTCAAGATGTGCAAATTTCAATGCCTTTTCTTAACTTTGTGCCACTATGACAAATCAAGAACTACAAACGTTAAAGAATAAATACGACATAATCGGCAATGATCCGGGTCTGAACAGGGCCCTGGAGATTGCCGTGGCCGTAGCTCCTACCGATATCACAGTGCTCGTCACTGGAGAAAGCGGAGTCGGCAAGGAGAACATTCCGAAAATCATCCACCAGAACAGCCGTCGCAAGAACTCAAAATATTTTGCAATCAACTGCGGAGCCATCCCGGAAGGGACAATAGACTCGGAATTGTTCGGACATGAGAAAGGCTCCTTCACAGGAGCCAACGAGATGCGCCGCGGATATTTTGAAGAAGCTGACGGAGGAACGCTCTTTCTAGACGAAATCGGGGAACTTCCACTTTCATCCCAGGCAAAGCTGCTGAGAGTCCTGCAGTCGGGAGAATTCATACGCGTGGGTTCTTCGAAAGTGCTCAAGACGGATGTCAGGCTTGTTGCAGCAACAAACGTCAATCTGATACATGCCGTATCAAAAGGAAAATTCCGCGAAGACCTGTACTACAGGCTGAATGCCGTTTCCATCACTATGCCGTCCCTGCGGGAACGCCCGGGAGACATCAACCTTCTGTTCCGCAAATTCTCTTCGGACTTTTCGGCAAAATATGGCATCGGGAGAGTCACACTGACGGAAGACGCATCAATCATGCTCCGCAAATACCGCTGGCCTGGCAATATCAGGCAGCTGAAAAACATCGCTGAAACTATCTCTGTGCTTGAATCTTCAAGGGCAGGTTCTGACAAATGTGTCATTGATGCGGAAATTCTGTCACAATACATTCCGAAGGATGAACCCAATCTTCTTCCGGCAAAGATATCTTCATGGCAGGAGGAAAATCCGGGAGAAAGGGAAGCCATCATCCGTACCCTCATCCAGCTAAGGCAGGACGTCGAATATCTTAAGGAAGTGGTTGCTAATGCCGGAATCTCAGGCTCTGTCCACAGGACGGCAGCGGCGGCGATACAGCCCCCACCTGAAGTAGAGACACATGACAACATAATCAGTGACAGGGGATGGAGAATGATGGACATGGATATGGAAGACCCCGAAGAACAAGAACTTGGGAATTCTGAACAGGAAGACATGTCCATCCGCAACGCAAATATGGGGCTGATCGAAAAGGTCCTGAGAAAACACGACGGCAACCGGAAAGCAGCTGCAGCAGAACTCGGAATTTCCGAAAGGACCCTATACAGGAAAATCAAACAGATGACTGAAAAATGAGTAGGACAAAAATAATATCCTCTTTAGGCGTCACGCTGGCCCTTTGCCTTACGGCCATGATAGTACACTCCTGCGGAATCTATTCCTTCACAGGAACCTCCATCCAGCCGGATGTAAAGACGATTACGATCAATTATTTCGAATACAAGGCCCTGAAGGTAAACCCTTCACTTGCCAACCAGATGACCGAGGCACTCAGGGACAAGTTCACCAAGCTCACCAAACTCGAACAGGTGGACATGGACGGAGACCTCGAAATCGAAGCAGCCATTACAGGATATGATGTGAAAGCCATGGCCGTGACGGCAAATGAAACGGCAGCCCAGAACCGCCTTACGGTGTCTGTAAAAGTCAGTTTCACCAACAGGAAGCATTCCGAAGACGATTTTCCGGACAAGTCGTTTTCTGCCTATGCTGATTTCGATTCTTCGCTTTCCCTCGACTCCATGGAGGCACAGCTCTGCGATGAAATAGTTGAAAAACTTTGTGACGACATCTTCAATGCTACGGTAGCCCAGTGGTAAGATTATGGATAATTTCATAGATATCAAGAAGTTGAATATTGACGAGCTCATGGGGGTTGTCAATCTGTATCCATGGTTCGGCGGAGCAAGAAAAGAGTTGTGCCGCCGGATGAAACTCATGGGAAGGGGGGAAAGCGGCGCTCCCGAGTTTGCAGATGCGGCAATGTACATGGGAGACAGGGCGAAATTATATCAGATGCTTCGGACTCCCGCGGAGGACCGCTATGCCGATTCGGATGTATCCCAGCTCATAAAAGCCTACATTGCGGAGCAGAGTCCAGTATCGGACGCTTCCGCAGACACGGGGAAGGACGACACAAGGCAAAGAAAGGTAATAGTTGCCGGAGGCGACTTTTTCTCCCAGGAAGAATATGAAAAGGTTAAGAAATCTGAGGACAATGTTTTCTCCAGGTATGCCGCAAAGGCAAAACGGGAGGAAAAGAAAACCGAAGCCTCACTTGACTTGGAGTTTGACCTTTATACTGAGACTCTTGCCGGTATTTATGCAGATCAGGGCTATTATGAGCAAGCAAAACGCATTTATTCGAAACTAATTTTGGCATATCCGGAAAAAAATGCTTACTTTGCAGCCCTTATTGAAAATTTGGAAAGAATAAATAATTAGATACTATGAACGTACTTTTTGCAATCTTGACTGTGCTTGTTCTTATTGCAAGCATCCTGGTTACTTTGATTGTACTTCTGCAGAATGGCAAAGGCGGTGGACTTGCAAGCAACTTCGCTGCAGGAAACCAGACCTTCGGTGTACGCCAGACAGCTGACATCCTGGAGAAAATTACCTGGGGACTCGTAGCTTTCATCCTCATCGTGTCAATCGCAACAACCTTCACAACCAATACAGGTTCACGCGAAATTGACTATACTGAGAAAATCGAGACTGAAGCACCGGCTCCTGAATTCCCGGCAGCAATTCCTTCAGCCGAGAATCCTGCACAGAATCCAGCAGAGTAATCTTCCGCATGGCTGACAAATTGTCAGTCCATTGCACGTTTGGAATACAATTTGACTTATAGCCGTTTGTTCTCCGGAGCAGACGGCTATAATGGTGTGTTCCGCCGCCTGATTGAACGGGAGAATTTTAGTTTCGCATGTTGCAAAACTTGAACAATTGGAGATTATGAATATGGCAGAAAACAAATTTGAAAACTTGAGCAGGTTTGCAGTGAACCTCAATGAGAGGGCATCACAAGGCAAACTGGACCCGGTCATCGGAAGAGATGAGGAGATCAGACGAGTACTACAGATATTGAGCAGAAGGACAAAGAACAACCCTATCCTCGTCGGAGAACCGGGCGTGGGCAAAACAGCGATTTCAGAAGGCATTGCCCAGAAAATAGTGGACGGCGACGTTCCGGAAAACCTCAAGAGCAGGAAAATCTACTCTCTGGACCTCGGAGCCCTTATCGCCGGAGCAAAATATCAGGGAGAATTCGAGGAAAGGCTAAAAGGCGTGGTCAAGGAAGTCGTTGACAGCGACGGAGAAATCATCCTTTTCATCGATGAAATCCACACGCTTGTGGGAGCCGGACGTACATCGGGAGCCATGGATGCTTCCAACATCCTGAAACCTGCGCTTGCAAGAGGCGAACTGAGGACAATCGGCTCTACGACTCTTGATGAGTACCAGAAATATTTCGAGACGGACAAGGCGCTCGAAAGAAGGTTCCAGATGGTGATGGTCGAAGAGCCGTCTCCCGCAGCTTCCATTTCAATCCTCAGGGGTTTGAAGGAACGCTACGAGAATCACCACAAGGTGCGTATTGAAGATGATGCCCTGATTGCGGCTGTGGAACTTTCCCACAGGTACATTACAAACAGGTTTCTCCCGGACAAGGCCATTGACCTTGTGGATGAAGCGGCTTCCAAACTCCGTCTGGAAATGAATTCCGTTCCCGAACCTATTGCCGAACTGGACAGCAGGATACGTCAGCTGGAGATTGAGCGCGAAGCAATCAAAAGGGAAGGTGTTTCCCTGAAGATGGATAAAATCAAGGACGAGCTGAAGAGTCTGAATGAAGAAAGGGACGGCCTGAGGAAGAAATGGGACGAAGAGAAGGAGATTCTTTCCGGCCTGCAGCAGGCACGCCAGCAGATTGAGGACTTCAAGATAGAGGCCCACAATGCCGAAAGGTCGGGCGATTACGGCAAAGTTGCAGAAATACGCTATGGCAAGATTGCTCAGGCCCAGAAAAAGATTGACGAACTTCAGGCACGTCAGGCTGCAATCAGCGAGCCTATCATCACAGAGGCGGTCACTCCTGAAGACATCGCTGAAGTTGTTGCGAAATGGACGGGCATACCTGTAAAAAGGATGCTTGAAAGCGAGAAGGAGAAGCTCCTCAGGATGGAGGATGCCCTTCACAAGAGAGTTGTAGGCCAGAATCAGGCCATCGAAGCCGTTGCAGATGCCGTAAGGCGCTCACGCGCAGGATTGCAGAACGAGAAAAGGCCTATCGGATCCTTCCTCTTCATGGGTACCACCGGCGTGGGTAAGACCGAGCTGGCAAAAGCCCTGGCGGAGTTCCTTTTCAATGATGAGAACATGATGACAAGGATAGACATGAGTGAGTATCAGGAAAGGCACTCTGTCAGCCGTCTCGTAGGTGCGCCTCCGGGATATGTAGGATATGACGAGGGCGGACAGCTCACGGAAGCGGTCAGGAGGAAGCCTTATTCCGTCATCTTGCTCGACGAGATTGAGAAGGCCCATCCGGATGTGTTCAACATCCTGCTTCAGGTGCTTGATGACGGCCGTCTTACCGACAACAAAGGCCGTACGGTGGATTTTAAGAATACCATTCTGATCATGACGTCCAACGTCGGTGCCGACATCATTCAGGGATTCATGGAAAATCTTCCGGCCGAAGGGGCTGAAAGGGAGTCCCGGCTCAGGGACTGCCGCGCCCAGGTGCTTGAGGTGCTCAAGAGGACAGTGCGTCCGGAGTTCCTCAACAGGATTGACGAAGTGATTATGTTCGAGCCGCTCAGCCGTACGGATATCCGTGACATTCTCAGGATGCAGATGGCGGACCTTCAGAGCAAGCTTTCTGAAAACGGCGTGACAATCAGCTTCACGAAAGAGTTTGAGGATTACATGAGCACTAAAGGTTATGAGCCGGCTTACGGTGCGCGCCCTATCAAGCGTCTGATGCAGAAGGAGCTTGTGAACATCCTCGCAAAGAGCATCCTTGACGGTTCGGTGCGTCGCGACAGTACGATAACCGTTGACATTCACGACGGTCAGATCACTCTTGGAAACCGATAGGATCGGCAAGAGAACCAGTCATTGCCCCTGTATAGGATATAAGGTCCGCAGGGGCAATTTCTATTTGCAGACCTCTGACTCCGGCGCTTATGAAGATCGTTTCAAATGACAATGCCGTTTCATGGATGAATGTCGGAAACTTCTTTTTCATGCCTATCGGGGAGCATCCGCCCCTGATGTATCCAGTTACGCCGAGCAGATCCTTCATCGGTATCATCTCGACCTTCTTGTTGCCTGAAGCCTTTGCAAGTGACTTCAGGTTCACTTCCATGTCGCCCGGAACAACACATACCAGGTAGCCAGACTTGTCACCATGCAATACAAGCGTCTTGAAAACCCTTTCTACGGGCTCTCCGAGGCTTTCTGCCACATGGCCGGCCGCCAGGTCATTCTCGTCCACTTCGTACGGAATAAGCGCATATTTCAGGCCTGCTTTATCAAGCAGTCTTGCCGCATTTGTTTTTTCAATACCTTTCTTTGCCATGATTCATTTATTTTATTGCCCCGCCCCTCAATGAAATATAACCCTGGGGCCACGAAAAAAAGCCATCGCGGTAGCGGTGGCTTTTTCGTGGTCCCAGCAGGGCATGATCCTGCGACCCCCTGATTATGAGTCAGGTGCTACTAACCAACTGAGCTATGGGACCTTTTTCTTGCTTCTTTTTGGTGATTTTTGCGTTGGACTGCATATCCTCAGTCGGTCATTACCATTAGGTAACTCCCTCCATCGTCATTTGCCCGCCTTAAAATCCCTCAAAAATAAGCTGCGAAACTATACTTTTTGGTGATTTTTGCGTTGGACCAAAAATAAGCTGCGAAAATCGTTCAAAGAACTAATTATATTTGCTCCGTCCGGGGTTTGGCCGGACGGGAGTGCAAATATAAGAATTTATTTTGATTTGCCCCAAAATAAATTGGTATTGGGGCATAATCGTAAACTAGTTGAGTTTGATTTCGACCTCAACACCGCTTGAAAGCTCAAGCTTCATGAGAGCGTCAACAGTCTTAGGAGTTGCCTCGTAAATGTCAAGAAGACGGCGGTAAGAGTCGAGCTCGAACTGCTCGCGAGACTTCTTGTTTACGAAAGTCGAACGGTTGACAGTGAAAATCTTCTTGTGAGTCGGAAGCGGAATAGGTCCGTTTACACGAGCACCAGTAGCAGACACTGTATCAACGATCTTCTTTGCAGACTTGTCAACCAGCATGTGGTCGAATGATTTGAGTTTAATTCTGATTATTTGGCTCATATCGAAATTCGTTGAATTCTGTTAAACAATTATTCGTCCTCGTCAGAGTTCTTGTAACCGCTCTTCTCGATAACTTCCTTAGCAAGGTTTGCAGGAACCTCAGCATAGTGATCGAAAGTCATTGTGCTGGTTGCACGACCTGAAGAAATTGTACGGAGAATGGTTACATAACCGAACTGCTCTGCAAGCGGAACATAAGCTTTGACGATGCGTGCACCCACTGTCGAATCCATGGCGTTGATCTGACCGCGACGACGGTTGAGGTCACCGACGATATCTCCCATGTAATCCTCAGGAGTAACAACCTCAAGGCTCATGATAGGCTCAAGGAGAACTGGTTTAGCCTTAGGGCAAGCGTGACGGAATGCCATACGTGCACAGATTTCGAATGAAAGCTGGTCTGAGTCCACTGGGTGGAATGAACCATCTTTGAGGGTAACCTTAAGTGAAGGAACCTCGTAACCTGCGAGCACACCGTTTGCCATTGCTGACTTGAAACCTTTCTCTACAGACGGGATGAACTCCTTAGGAACGTTACCACCCTTCACTTCGTCAATGAACTGAAGTCCTGTAACTCCCTCATCTGCAGGTGCGATCTCAACGATGATGTCAGCGAACTTACCACGACCACCGGACTGTTTCTTGAATACCTCACGGTGCTGAACAGGCTGAGTAATAGCCTCTTTGTAGTTAACCTGAGGTGCGCCCTGGTTGATGTCAACACCGAACTCACGGCGGAGACGGTCAACGATGATGTCGAGGTGAAGCTCACCCATACCGCTGATGACAGTCTGGCCAGTCTCATGGTCAGTCTTGACTGTGAAGGTAGGGTCCTCCTCAGCAAGCTTGGCAAGAGCGATTCCGAGTTTGTCAAGATCTTTCTGAGTCTTAGGCTCAACTGCAAGTCCGATAACCGGATCCGGGAACTCCATAGACTCGAGAGTGATAGGGTTTGACTCAACGCAGATTGTATCACCTGTGCGGAGGTCTTTGAAACCTACTGCTGCGCAGATGTCACCGGCCTCAACGAACTCGATAGGGTTCTGTTTGTTCGAGTGCATCTGGTAAAGACGTGCAACACGCTCTTTCTTGTCTGAACGGGTGTTGAGCACATAAGAACCAGCGTCAAGACGTCCTGAATAAGCACGGAGGAATGCAAGACGACCTACGAACGGGTCGGTAGCAATCTTGAAGACGAGAGCGCAGAAAGGCTCTTTTGCATCAGGATGACGAACTTCCTCATCTCCGGTCTTAGGGTTGGTACCCTTGATTGACGGGATGTCAAGCGGAGAAGGAAGGTAACGCATCACAGCGTCAAGAAGGAACTGAACGCCCTTGTTCTTGAATGAAGAACCGCAGCATGCAGGAACGATCTTCATGTCGATGGTAGCCTTGCGGAGGGCAGCGATGATCTCATCCTCTGAAATTGAGTCAGGATCCTCGAAGAATTTCTCCATAAGAGACTCGTCATACTCGGCAGCAGCCTCAACGAGTTTCTCTCTCCACATTGCAACCTCGTCAGCCATAGCTGCAGGAACATCCTCAAGGTGATAGTTCACAAGATTCTCGGAACCATCGTAGATTATTGCCTTGTTGGCGATAAGGTCAACGATTCCCTGGAACTTATCCTCTGCACCGATAGGAAGACAGATAGGAACTGCTCTTGCACCGAGCTTCTCCTTGATCTCCTCAACAACTGCGAGGAAGTCTGCACCTACACGGTCCATCTTGTTGATATAGGCAATTTTAGGAACGCCATATTTGTCAGCCTGACGCCAAACGGTCTCAGACTGTGGCTGAACACGTCCTACTGCACAGAAAGTAGCGACTGTTCCATCGAGCACACGGAGTGAACGCTCCACCTCAACGGTGAAGTCAACGTGGCCCGGAGTGTCGATAAGGTTGATCTGATATGTATCCCCTTTGTAGTGCCAGAATGCAGTGGTAGCAGCTGAAGTGATGGTGATACCACGCTCCTGCTCCTGCACCATCCAGTCCATGGTAGCAGCACCCTCATGAACTTCACCAATCTTGTGGGTCTTTCCTGTATAGAACAGGATACGCTCTGAGGTTGTTGTCTTACCGGCATCGATGTGAGCCATGATACCGATGTTTCTGGTAAATTTAAGATCTCTTGCCATTGTCTTAACCGGGGATTAGAATCTGAAGTGTGCAAATGCCTTGTTGGCCTCTGCCATTCTGTGCATATCTTCTTTTCTCTTGAATGCTGCACCTTCGCAGTTATATGCTGCGATAATCTCGGCGCAAAGTTTTTCGGCCATGGAGTGACCTGAGCGCTTGCGGGCGAAGACGATCATATTCTTCATAGAAAGTGAAATCTTCCTCTCCGGACGGACCTCCATAGGCACCTGGAAGTTAGCTCCACCGATACGGCGTGACTTAACCTCAACCTGAGGAGTTACGTTCTCGAGAGCTTTCCTCCAAATATCTAGAGGAGCCTTGTCAGAATCTTTCATCTTCTCGCCTACCATGTCAATGGCATCGTAAAAAATAGAATACGCGATACTCTTCTTCCCCTGCAACATAAGATTGTTCACGAAACGGGTCACGTTTACATCGTGAAACTTAGGATCAGGAAGTAGAATCCTCTTCTTAGGCTTCGTTTTTCTCATTTTTGTAGAAAATTAAAGGTGATGATTAATTAAAAAAATTACTTCTTAGATTTCTTTGGCCTCTTGGTACCGTAGAGAGAACGTGAGTTAGTTCTTCCATCGACACCTGCAGTATCCAAAGCTCCTCTAAGGATGTGGTAACGCACACCTGGAAGGTCCTTTACACGACCACCGCGAACGAGCACGATTGAGTGCTCCTGGAGGTTGTGGCCCTCGCCAGGAATGTACGCGTTGACCTCTTTTGAGTTGGTAAGACGTACACGGGCAACCTTACGCATTGCTGAGTTAGGTTTCTTAGGTGTAGTTGTGTACACACGTACGCATACGCCCCTTCTCTGAGGACAAGCATCCAACGCGCGAGACTTACTCTTCTCGACGATAACCTCGCGTCCTTTGCGAACTAATTGTTGAATTGTAGGCATAAATGTTTGTAAATCTTTAATTTATGTTGTTTACCCCACTTTTTGGGGGCTGCAAATATACGAATTATTTTTTATTTATCAACAAAAAAGCTGAATTTCAGTATTTTGACCTTCTAATATTCGGTAAAATATTGTATATTTGTCATCGGACAAAAAGCATTCACAGCCATGGATAAGGACGGGAAATGGGTTATTGTCCGGATCGACGGCAAGATAGCTTCGATTTCAACGGACTACAGGGCAATGCTTGCCATTGCCGGAGAATTGTCAAGACAGAAGAATCCCGAATATGCCGAAATTACTATCAGGACGGTTTCATTCGAGGATGTGTGGGACCTGCGCCGACAGGTGTCGTGGGAAGATTTCCTGCTTTTCGGCACCGCCTTCCAGAAGAGGGTTTGGAAGTGCCTGTATGAGTTGCTGGATGAGATTCCGGCAAAGGGCGATGATGCACTGAAACTTCTGAGTTACAGCGATTTTGCTGAAAGATGCGGTTGTCTTTCAGGCGTAAGGGCCGTCGCACACGCCGTGGGATTGAACCCGCTTGCCGTGCTCATACCGTGTCACCTGATTGTTCCCAAGGAAGCCATTGACAGGATAGACTCCATTCGCACCAAGGCACAGTCCACAATCTTCAAGGGCGAAGACCTCTGCATTGACAAAATCCTCTCAGACCCTTCCATAGACCTGGGAGAATATGCCCTCGGCCGCCCACTGAAGCGCGAACTCATCCGCCATGAACATTCTCTTTTTGATAAATAAGGCCTTGATTTGTCCATAAAATGCCGTAGTTTTGCGGGCATAATTCAAATCAGGAACAAAATGAACATCAAGGCAATAGTTTTTGACATGGGAGGAGTCCTCATTGACCTGGACTACGACAGATGTGTAGCAGCCTACAAGGCACTTGGCTTCGAGGAAATCTGCGACTATCTCGACCCATGCCATCAGAAAGGCATATACGGGGATATGGAGAGCGGCAAGGCAAGCGAAGATGAATTCTATGACTTTTTTCTGTCAAAGTGTCATGCCGGCACCACCCGTGCCGACATTGACGCCTGCATGAAGAGTTTCTACGACGGCCCGTCCGAAAAGACCGGCTCCCTGCTCAGAGGGCTGAAACAGAAAGGCTACGGAATCTACATGCTCAGCAACAACAATCCGATAATGATGAGAATCTGCGACTCCGATTTCAAAAAGGTCGGAATCGGCATCAGTGATTTCTTTGACCAGGCTTTCATCTCAAGTTCGATGAAGATGATGAAGCCGGATGCAGCCATCTTCAACGAAGCCATCAGGCGCATCGGACTGAAAGCAGAGGAACTGCTTTTCATTGATGACTCCCCTGTCAACGTCGAGGCTGCACGGAAATCCGGCATGAACGCCATCCTCTACACCTGCGGTGAAGACCTTGAGATGACGATTGAGGAGGCGCTGCGGCAGGGAAATTGACTGGATGAAAATCACCTGTTTTCGAAGAAAAAAGATGGGGATGATTGCATAATCACCCCCATCTATCATATATCAGAAGACATCATCCTTCCGATGAGTACTCCAGGATATCTCCCGGTTGACATTCAAGAGCCCTGCACAGCGCTTCCAATGTACTGAATCTAACGGCTTTGGCTTTTCCTGTCTTCAGAATGGACAGATTGGTAGCGGTAATCCCGACCTTTTCAGCCAGCTCTCCTGACGACATTTTCCGCCTTGCAAGCATTACATCTATGTTTACTACTATAGGCATGGGCTATTTCTTGGTTTCACTTTCAGTTGCCTCAGGAGTCTGGTCTTCTGCAGCAGCTCCTTTCAGATATGAAGGAAGGCTCATTCCTGCCATATTGAAGAGTTCTTCAAGAGGGGGAACAGACTTCATCATACCGGAAATGAAATTGGATGTGGCAGTCTTTCCTTCTTTGGTACCGTTTCCGTCCCATACGGTAACTTTGTCAATCTTGATGCCTTTGACAGCTTCAACCTGAGTCTTTACAAGGTCAGGAAGCTTGTCGGCAATGAGCATGAGAACGGCCTTCTGAGGATCACCTGCAGCTGCAGATACCAACTGGTTGAATCCGTCTGCCTGTTTTGAGAGGATTTCCAGCATACCGCGGGCCTGTGCATCCATCTTCGCGTAGATTGCATCAGCCTCACCCTTTGCCAGCCTGCGGATTTTCTCAGCCTCGGCTTCAGCATCGATGATGGCCTTCTCCTTTTCAATCTGCGCAGGGACCACAACATTGGCCTGCTGGGTTGCCTTTTCCCTTTCAGCACGGGCGATTTCGGCATCCCTTTCAGACTTATAAGCCTCCTCGAGGGCTTTCGCTGCCTGAACCTTCTCAGCAGCAATCGCAATACGGGCAGATTCCGCCTCTTTTTCGCGCCTTATCGCATCGGATGCAGCGATAGCTATCTTGGAGTTGTTCTCTCCTTCTACGGCCTTTGCATTGGCATCTGCTGTGCAGATACGGGTATCCCTGAGAGTCTCTGCAATCCTGATATCCTTATCTCTGTCTGCTTCAGCCTTTCCGATCTCACCAAAGCGGTTCTGCTCAGCGACGCTCTTCTTTGCATCGTTGATAGCCTTTGCTGCTGCTTCCTTACCGAGAGCCTCGATATAGCCGGACTCGTCACGGATATCCGTTACGTTCACGTTGATGAGCTTCAGACCGATTTTCTTCAACTCAGCCTCAACGTTCATGCTGACATTTGCCAGGAACTTATCCCTGTCAGAGTTGATTTCCTCGATGTCCATGGTAGCAATCACCAGACGGAGCTGACCGAAAAGAATATCGGTAGCGATGTTCTGAATGTTTTCTATGCTCAGGCCAAGAAGCCTTTCAGCTGCGTTGGTCATGTTCTCCGGCTCTGTCGAAATACCCACCGTAAAGCGGCATGGCACGTCAACGCGGATATTCTGCTTACTCAGTGCATTCGTCAGGTTGCACTCGATGGAAATAGGTTTCAGATCGAGGAATGAAAAGCTCTGGAAAACAGGCCAGATAAAGGCAGCACCTCCGTGGACGCACCTTGCGGATGAGACTCCGCCCGTCTTGTTCTTTCCGGTCTTACCGTATATCACAAGGATTTTGTCAGATGGACAACGTTTGTAGCGTCTTAAAATGGCCGCAAGAGTTACTACCAGTACGAATACGGCGATTACGATAATGTAAATTGGCTGCATGACAATTGATTATTAGATGATTAATGAATTCATTTCCTCGACAAGCAGGGTTGAAGGGTCGAGCACTTCAACAACCTTGATTGAAGCGCCTGTCTTCAGCTCGCTTTCCGAATCGGTCAGAGCATCATATTCCCTGACTGATTCATTGATCGTTATCTGTACCTTTCCGGCACCTTTTCTTTGTGCCGGGATTGAAAGATAAACCTTGCCGATGCATCCGACTGCACTTTTGTAGACATCAATATTGCCGCTCTGCTGCATCTTGCTCAGCCATTTGAACATATACATCACCGCAGCCACAAGCAGGATTCCGACAACAACCGCAATCAGCATAAGGAGAGCGGTCGAGGCAATCTGTTCCTTAAGTAGGATAGCCGTCCAGCTCATTCCCAGAAGGAAATTTACCAGATTACGGAAGGTATAAAGATTCATGGATGGTTCGCTTTCGAATGATCCGTCTGCAGAAGTATCCATATCGAAACTGCCGTCATGGTCAATGCCGATGAAAGTGAGCACAGTTTCAAGAATGAAGATAAGCGAGGTTGCCATCGCAATACCCCATAGAATCTTCATAAAAAGGTCAAGTGAGGTCCACCATTCTGTCATAATTGTGTGTTTTTATTTGTTTATAGTGCAAAAATATAAATTATTTTACGATAAACAATAAAAATAATAAAAGTTTCGACAAAATTTCATTGAAAAAGGACCTCACTCCTCTTATTTGTCTTTTCGGGTACAGTAGTCGAATTCTACAGATTTCGGGCCGCTGAATGAATTCCACTTGAGAGTAAGCTTCACTGTCTCTCCTTCCGTGTCAGGAAGGCCGGCAAGACTGAATGCGACCAAGCCGTTTCCAGTTGTTCCGCAAATGTCTCCGTGGGCATTGTGCCTGAATTCCACCTCGTATGGATTTTCAGGATTGCCTCCTGTGAGAAGATTTACTTCATGCTTGATGTTTGGGTTGCCCCAGACTGTAGCGAAATCAAGAGTGATGTAGCCGTCTTCAACAACTGTCATCCAGCTTTTCATAATCTCCACGGGATCGTTCCCATAGGTTTTGTCATTGTCTTCGCCCATGTCAGGCTTTGGCTGTTTTGTCAGAAGGCTGTCAATCCAGTTGATCTTAACGGCACCTGCATATTTTTCCTTGTCAGCACCTTCAGGAAATTCGGTTGCGGTGTAATTGACAAGGGCTCTGACCTCTTTCTTTCCAAATGGAAGCTTGGAAGTTCCCACCGGCAGGAGAGCAGTTCTGTCATCCAGCTGGAGGTAGAAATCGTTGTCACTTATAGGTTTTACCGTTACAAGTGCATTCGGGAAGTAGATGTCATGATTGTTATCTTCATGTTTGTGGCAGGATTGTATCCCGGCAAGTGATATGGCTGCAGCAGCCATAATGATGCAAGTTTTTAATTTTTTCATTTCTATTCTTAATTATAGAAGATATTTCTTCTGGTTTCCGGGCAGATAAATACAAAATCCGTACTATCTTGTATCATCATGTATAAAATCCATCTATTTCCATCCCTGGGACTTCAAAGGCAGTTCAACTCCATCTGGAGTTACAATGGCTGCCCCAACCTCCGGTTTTGCCAGATGTCCAATTATGTCGAAAGTCTGGAAATCGTGTCTGAATTTCTCGCTCTGCGTGATTGGAATTGTGAAAAGAAGCCTGTAATCTTCCCCTCCGTTAAGTGCGGCACTAAGAGGGTCGATTCCAAGTTCCTTGGCCGTGTCGAAGGTTTTCCCGGCAAACGGGAGCTTGTCAACATAGATTTTCGCTCCGAATCCGCTGTCTCTCACAAGTCTCTTGACTGCATCTGAAAGACCTCTTGACACGAGATATCCGAAGGAAGGAATCATTCCAGTGTCTTCCATCTGTCCGATGACTGACGGGCTGATCTGAGGCTTGAGATAGGCTCCTACAAGTTTCTTATATTTTTCCATGTCGGCCTTGTTGTGGGTTTCTCCGCTTTTCAGGAAGGCCTGCTTTTCCTTTTCAAGTATGCTGAATCCAAGATATGCCGCCCCTATATTGTCTGAAATGCAGATAAGGTCCATGCTGTGAGCCTTTGGGCGTCGCTTTCCCATCAGAAGAGAGGTTTCTCCAGAGGAAGAAACGCTGATTGCCAGTCCGTTAGGAGAAGGGTTCAGGTCAAGTGTAACCTGTTTGTAGCCATGCTCAGAGGCAGCAGCTACAATGCCTTCCCACAGTTCCTTGATGTGTTTGAAATCGAGTTTAGCCGACACACCGAGGCGGACGTCAAGTGTGCGCGGATGTGAGAATTCCGCATACAGCTCCCCTGTTACCGCCGTCACACATTTGTAGCCGAGATGCTTTAGAGGAAAGTATGTGAGATCGAAATCAATACCTTCGATGAACAGTCTGGAATGTGATCCGATATATGACTTTGAGTCCGTTTCGAACCAGGAACTTTCAAAGGGATGATATTGTGTTCCTTCGTAGAGTTTTTCAATTGCCCCGATTCTACCGAGGTCAGAAAAAGTTTCCTCTGCCATAATTATTTAATATTTAAACAGTTACTTTTTAATTACACTATATTGAATTTTCATCCTTTCAAGTTCCTCAATGAAAGGAGCAGTCACGGCAACCTGGAATTTCCGCGACAGAAACTCTATCTTCCATTTTTTCTCAGGCTCGTAAAGATACATTGTCAATGGAACATTTCCCTTATTGCTTTTTATCATCTTGACAAGATTCTTTCTGAATTCGTCATTGAGCATAGGTGTGGATATGCTTATCGAAAATCCCTTTACAAAAGATTCGGTGACATTGCCAAGCAGCATGACGTTCTTTACCTTGAATCCGTAAGGGATGACCTTCTTCTGGTCCCTCTCTTCCTGTTTCACGAAATATTTCTCCCCGATTTCCCCCTCTATGAAAATAGCACTGTGAAGGTTGAGGTATTTCATGAAATTTTCATGGTCCTTTCCAAATAGGGCAAGTTCGTAATTTCCGGAAGCATCCTCAATCAAGGTCTTTGACCAAGGCTTTCCTGTTTTTGTTGTAAGTGTCTGTGTAGCAGTTATAAATCCTGCAATATTAACCTTCTGTCCTGAGCGTTTCTTCTCGCACTCTGCAACAAGCGAATTCACTTCGCTGACAGGACAGGTGGTGAAATTCTTCAGTTCAAACTCATATCGGTCAAGAGGATGTGAAGACAGGTACATTCCTACAAGTTCTTTTTCATACATGAGTTTCTCAAGGATGTCCTCTTCCCCTTCCATTGGCGGGATTTCCGGCCTTTCAGGTTTCATTTCCTCAACTTCTCCGAATAGGGAAGCCGTTTCCCTCATCTGATCCCTTCTGACAAGTTCCCCATACCTCAATATGGTTTCAAGAAACGGTTCTCCGGATTTGGAAGGAAGGTTGAACTGTTTGCGGCAGATTCCGAAGCTGTCAAAGGCACCGGAGTGCAGCAGTGACTCGAAAGCCTTTCTGTTAACCGTCCCGGACATCCTTTCCACAAAGTCAAATATGTCCTGGAACAGCCCGTTCTGGTTCCTTTCATTCACGATGGCCTTGACGATATTGTCGCCGAATCCCTTGATTCCTCCAAGACCGAAACGGACATCCCCGTTTTTGTTCACGCTGAAGAAAGCCTCGGATTCATTTATGTCCGGATTGAGGACATTGATTTTGTTCTTCTTGCAGTCGGCCATGATCTTTTTGATCTCATCAGCCTTGCCGAGATTGGCTGTGAGATTGGCTGCCTGGAATTCCGAAGGATAGTGGCATTTAAGATAGGCCGTCTGATAGCTTACCCAGGCATAGCATGTAGCGTGGGACTTGTTGAAGGCATATTGGGCGAATTTCTCCCAGTCCTTCCATATTTTGTCAAGAACCTTTTCAGGATGACCGTTTTTCATACCTCCGGTCATGAACTTGTCTTTCAGGGAGTTGAGGACATCGATGAGCTTCTTTCCCATCGCCTTTCTCAGCTTGTCCGCCTCTCCCTTGGTGAAGCCTGCCAGTTTCTGCGACAAGAGCATGACCTGCTCCTGATAGACCGTCACGCCGTAAGTGTCCTCAAGATATTCCTGCATTTCAGGAAGGTCATATTCCACTTTCTCGACACCCTGCTTGCGGGCAACGAAGGACGGGATGTAGTCCATAGGGCCAGGTCTGTAGAGCGCGTTCATCGCAATCAGGTCCTCGAATCTTTCCGGCTGAAGCTTCTGCAGCCAGTTCATCATACCCGGCGACTCGAACTGGAACACGCTGACCGTATCTCCACGTCCATAGAGCTCGTACGTGGGTTTATCGTCGATAGGAATGGCCTCTATGTCTATGTCTATTCCATGTCTTTCCTTAATGAGGTTGAGGCAGGTATGTATGATTGTCAGGGTGTTAAGTCCCAGGAAGTCCATCTTGAGCATGCCGACATCCTCGATGTAATGTCCGTCATATTGCGATGTCCAGAATTCCTTTTTCTTTCCGTTCTCATCGACGGCCTCCTTGTCTTCCGAAAGGCAGATTGGAATATAGTCCATCAGATTTCCGCGTCCGATGATGGTTGCACATGCATGGACGCCTACCTGACGGATGCTTCCCTCAAGTTTCTGGGCATAGAACAGTACCTCCTTATTGATTTCAGTACCGTTTTTCAGTTCCTCCTGAAACTCAGGAACAAGCCTGTAGCAATTCTTCAGGTTGATCTTTGCATCGACCTCCTCCATTCCGACCTGATAGAATTTCTCAACCGACTTCTTCTGTCCGGGATTGTCGGGGTCATCTACCTCAACCATCCTGCTCACCTGTTTGAATCCCTTTTTGAGCTCATCCAGCTTCGGATTGAAAGGGTATTCCTTCTCTTTCATTTCGCTCAGGCGGTCAGGCACCATCTTGGTCAGGCGGTTGGATTCTTCAATGCTCAGATTGCTGATTCTGGCCACATCCTTGATTGCGCTTTTTGCCGCCATAGTACCGAAGGTTATCACCCTTGACACATGGTTAAGACCATAATGGTCTTCCACATATTTGTGCGCAGCACCAAGATCCTCAAAATCCACATCAATATCAGGCATGCTGATACGGTCGGGGTTGAGGAACCTCTCGAACAGGAGCTGGTACTTGATAGGATCAAGATTGGTAATCCACAGACAGTAAGCAACCACTGAACCGGCTGCGGAACCACGTCCCGGGCCAACCATTGAACCCATTGAACGCGCAGCGGCGATATAGTCCTGGACAATGAGGAAGTAGTCAGGGAAACCCATCCTACATATTGTTTTCAGCTCGAAATCGATGCGTTCGCTCTGCTCCGGAGTGAAGGTCTCTCCATAGCGGATATGGGCTCCCCTGTAAGTAAGATGGCAGAGATATGCCACGGACTTGCAGAATTCCTCCCCCCTGTCATTGCCATCCTTGTCGCAACGGCCCACGTCAATTACTTCCTTGTATTTTTCCAGTTGGTTGTCAATATCGGCAAGGAAATCCTCCGGAAGATCGAATTTCGGAAGGACATGTCCCCTGTCAATCTTGTAACTGTCTATTTTAGATGCTATTTCGAGGCTGTTAGAAATAACTTCAGGATGTTCGGGGAACATCGAAGCCATCTCTTCCTCACTTTTCAGATATTCCTGCTGAGTGTATCTCAACCTGTTTTCATCCGTCAGATATGCGTTGGTATTCAGACAGATAAGCCTGTCGTGGGCAGGACCATCCTCCTTGAGGATGAAATGCACGTCATTGGTTGCAACAACCTTGACCCCCATTTCTTCGGCCAGCTCAAATATGCCTTTGTTGGCAATCATCTGGTTTTCATAGACATCCTGCGAGAGCCCTGGAACTTCTGTCTTGTGACACTGGACTTCCAGGTAATAGTCTTCGCCGAAAAGGTCCTTGTGCCATTTAATTGCCCGTCTTGCAGCGTCCATGTCCCCGCTTATGATTTCTCGCGGAATTTCGCCGGCAATGCAGGCTGAAAGGCAGATAAGGTTTTCATGGTATTTTTCTATCACCTCGTGGCTGACTCTCGGCTTATCGTAGTATTTACCTTCGATATGGCCGATTGAGACAATCTTCATGAGATTCTTGTAGCCTTCATAATTCTTTGCAAGAAGGATGAGATGGTAGTATTTTCTGTGATTGTTGTCCTTGAGTTTGTGGTCATAGTGCCTTGTCACATACACCTCACATCCGAGGATAGGCTTCACATTCGGATGCTTGCCTGCGAATTTCATGAATTCCTTGATACCGTACATGTTTCCATGGTCGGTGATGGCCAGGGCCGGCATACCAAGTTCATCAGCCCTGTCAAAGAGTTTGGAAATTGATGAGAATCCGTCTAGAATTGAATATTGTGTATGTACGTGCAGGTGGACAAATGACATATTACGAAATTTTAAGGCTCACAAAGGTATGAAAAAGGAATGTATCGGGCAACTTGATTTATCCACAGTGCACACAAAACGGTACGGGGGTTAAGATGTGCAGTTTTTCGAGAAAAACAGTAGAGGGGGTGAATGAACACTTACGCATTCTTTCACCCCCTCTTATTGGTTTAGGAATCGTTATTTGCTCTCTTTCTTCTGAGCTGCCTTCTTGGTAACATCGAACATAATCGGTGTTGCGATGAAGATTGAAGCATAAGTTCCGACCACGATACCGAGGATGAGGGCTACTGCCAGACCTCTGATCACTTCGCCTCCGAAGATTGCGATTGCAACCATTGTAACGAGGGTTGTGAGTGATGTATTCATGGTACGTGAGAGAGTGCTGTTGAGAGCTGCATTGACGTTGGTCTTGAAATCAGCCTTAGGATGGAGCTCCTTGTATTCACGGATACGGTCGAAGATAACCACTGTATCGTTGATTGCGTAACCGATGATGGTAAGGATTGCCGCGATGAATGTCTGGTCAATGTCGAGGCTAAATGGAAGGATGCCTGAGAACAATGAGAAGAATCCGATAACGATGATAGCTGTATGTGCAAGACCTGTAACACCACCAAGTCCCCATGTCCATCCCTTGAACCTTACTGCAATGTATGCGAAGATTACGATAAGGGCAATGATGACTGCGATGATTGCATCTCTTGTAATGTCGTTTGCGATTGTAGGACCAACCTTGTCAGAACTGATGATACCGTTAGGGTTGTCAAGAGTTGACTTGAAGTCCTCGAGAGAGAAGTTGTCAGCTGCAAAGAAGCCTTTCAATGCATTGTAGAGTTTTGCTTCAACCTCTGCATCAGCCTCTGTTGACTCATCCTCGACAAGGTACTGGGTGGTAATCTTCATCTGGCTCTCGCCACCGAACTGCTTAACCTCGACAGCTCCGTCGAACTCTGCAATTGCAGCTGCACGGACATCCTCTGCGGTTACACCCTGGTCGAACCTTACGACGTAGGTACGTCCACCGGTGAAGTCAACACCGTAGGTAAAGCCTTTGGTGAAGATTGAAACGAGGCTGATGATGATGATTGCACCTGAAATGATGTATGCATATTTCTTCTTGCCTACAAAATCCACCTTGGTATTCTGGAGGAAGTTCCTTGTTGCCTTGTTATCGAATGTAATGTTCTTTCCTTTGACAATCCTGTCGTCAATGATGAGACGTGTGATGAAGATTGAAGAAAGGACAGAAGTGATGATACCGATGATGAGGGTTGTTGCGAATCCCTGTACAGGACCTGAACCGAAGATGAAGAGAACGATACCGGTGAGGAGGGTGGTAATCTGACCATCGACAATTGCAGAATATGCATTCTTGTAACCGTCAGCCACAGCCTTGCCCAGACCTTTGCCAGCACGGAGTTCCTCTTTGATACGCTCATAGATGATAACGTTCGCATCCACTGCCATACCGAGGGTCAGGATGAGACCGGCGATACCAGGAAGTGTAAGGACGGCACCGAATGAAACCAGAGTTCCGAAAAGCAGAAGAACGTTCACCAGAAGTGCAACGTCAGCTACAAGACCTGCTCCCTGATAGAAGACAACCATGTAGATGAGCACGAGAACGAAAGCGATGATGAACGAAATGAGACCTGCGTTGATTGACTCGGCTCCGAGTGAAGGTCCTACAACCTGCTCCTGGATGATGGTAGCCGGTGCAGGAAGCTTACCTGACTTGAGGACGTTTGCAAGGTCTTCAGCCTCTTCGAGAGTGAAGTTACCGGTAATCTGTGAGCTTCCGCCGCTGATTTCGCTCTGAACTGTAGGATATGAGTAAACCATTCCGTCGAGAACGATTGCAACCTGTTTGCCGATGTTCTCCTTGGTGAGTCTTGCCCATACGCTTGCTCCCTGTGCATTCATTGACATTGATACCTCAGGGTTACCGTTGGTATTGCCATACTGTACACGTGCGTCGGTAACTGAACCTCCGTCAAGAGGAGCCTTTCCGTCACGGGAAGCTGCCTTGATTGCAACGAGCTCGAAAGTGTTTTCACCTGGGATGTAAGGAGAAGCTTTCACGCTCCACATTGCTCTGAATTCAGGCGGGAAGAGTGCCCTTACCTGAGGCATTGCAAGGTATTTGTTGATTTTTGCAGTATCAGCATAGTTTGCATAACCGATACAAGCATTTCCTCTTGCTCCTGAAGGCTGGAGAACGCTGAAGAGAGGGTTCTGCTTTCTGAAAGCAGCCTCAGCCTTTGCGTCAGTTTCTGCCTGTTTGAGCTCTGAAGCAACGATATCTTCCTCTACTTCTTTTGCGTCAGCAATGTTCTCAGCATCCTCTGCGCTGTCGGCAATGAGCTCTGCGAGAGTCTGGTTTGCCTCAGCAAGGTAAGCCTCAATCTCTGCATTGTCGTAGGTTGGCCAGAATTCGAGGGAAGCTGTTCCCTGGAGGAGTTTTCTCACACGCTCAGGCTCCTTTACACCAGGAAGCTCGACGAGGATACGTCCGCTGTTGCCAAGTTTCTGGATGTTTGGCTGTGTTACTCCGAAACGGTCGATACGGTTTCTCAGCACGTTGAATGAGTTTGCGATTGCACTCTCAGCCTCACGTCTGATGATGTCGATTACCTCTGCATCAGTTGAAGAAGGAGTGACCTCTTTCATATCGAGGGTACCGAACACTCTTGCAAGCGGAGTACCGTTTGAAGTCTCTTTCCATGCCTCAGCGAACAGGGTGATGAAATCCTGTCTTGAGTTGATGCTGCGCTCTTTTGCAAGAGAAACAGCCTGGAGGAATTCAGGAGACTGGTTGTTACCTGAAAGAGCCTTCACGAGGTCCTCAAGCTGAACCTGAAGCATGACGTTCATACCGCCCTTAAGGTCAAGTCCGAGGTTGATCTCTTTTGATTTGATGTCTTTGTAAGTGTATCCGAAATATACTTTTTCGGATGAGATGGAGTCAATGTAATGCCTGTTCTGGTCTTTTCTGATAGAGTCAAGATAGAAGGCTCTGTCCATCTCAGGAACTTTGGCGAAGTCTGCTGACTGCTGTACAGCCTCAGCTGCAGCCTCTGCGAATTTGGCTGCCTTGTTCTCCTGGACCTTGGTCACAAGAGTGAAAGAGAGCTGCCAAAGGCAGGCAAGAGCGAGCAAAATCGCCACGAATCTGATTGCACCTTTGCTTTGCATAATTAATATTGTTTTAATGATATTATTTCAAATTCCTCATGTTAGTATGAAAGTTGTTATCCACACTAACGGCAAAATAGGGCACAAATTTACGATTTTTTTCTAATAAATGAACTTTATGTAAATATTTCTTATTTTTGCACGTCCAAATGTGAGAAGGAAAATAAAAAAATGCGCGGGTTTTCCATGTTTTTGAAGGTGCTCTGCACCATATATATATTATTACGCTGCTCATCAGCGGCTTCAGCCATGCCTTCCGTTCCGCGGAAGGCCGATTCTCTTCTGCTTGAAGGTGACCGGCTGAGGATGGCCTACAGGTTTGACGAATCCCTGAAAGTATATCTGTCTGCCCTTGAGTCCGTCAGAGATTCCACCGGGGTAAGCACGGATTCCGTATTCACATCCATTGTAAATGACCGCATCCTCCTTTCGGAGAACGGAAAGACAATGACAGGATTTGCCGATTCGCCGAATGTCATTGCCCGTCACCGGTTTTCCATTGAAGATTTTTTCCTTTATTATCCATTTGAAGACGGTTCATGGAGGATGGTCCCTAACCAGCTTGATTCCATTTCGGGACATCCATATTCGAAGGCTTTGTATGCTCCGGAAGGATCAGATGTAATTTATTATTCGGCAGTGGATTCCGAGGGAATTAGAAATATATGCATGACGGAATGCAAAGATACCGTATGGACGACACCGGCCCTTATCAACGAACAGATGACATCTGCCTCGGACGAGATATATCCGCTTCTTTCTCCGGACGGCAAGACTCTGTATTTCGCATCTTCCGGCTTGTATGGTGTTGGCGGATACGACCTATATGCATCCCAGTGGAATGAGGAAGGGGCTGACTGGTCCGCTCCGGTGAATCTTGGATTTCCATATTCATCCCCTGCGGATGATTTTCTATACATGAACACCCCTGATGGAAATTATACAATTTTTGCGTCGAACAGGGATTGCAGCAAGGACAGTGTCTATGTCTATGTCCTGGAGTATGTGAGCATGCCGGTAAGGAAGGCTATTGAAAATCCGGATGAACTGATGGAGCTGTCACACCTTATTCCTGAGGAAGATGCTTCTGCCGGTCCTCAGAACGTCAATGCTGATATTCCGGAGAATGTTGATACTCGCAGATATATGGACAAGATGGCAGAGGTCAGGGCAATCCGTGATACGCTCTCTGTTTTTGAGTCCAGGCTTGAGAACGACCGGAACATGTATGTGATGAGTACGGACGCTGACGAAAGAATACTTCTGACCAACAGGATACTTGAAACGGAAGCCATGATGCCGTCGATTCAGGATTCCCTTGCCAGAGCTTCGGAACAGCTTCGAAAAATCGAGATGGAGTTTCTTTTCAGCGGTGTGGTGATCGACCCGGACAAACTCATGGATGCCGCAGACCGCGAGGTGGTCGGTGAAACAACGGACTATACCTTCGAAAAGATGAACTTCGGAGATTCCCTCCAAATAAATATCTTGCCGCCACCGGTAGTTTTCGACTACACCTTCAAAGTGCTTGAAGAGGGTCAGTTTGCTCTTGACAACACCCTTCCGGACGGAATAGTATATCAGATTCAGATATTCACGATGGGAAGCCAGGCATCAGTACGTCACCTTAAAGGTCTGAGCCCTGTATTCGAGCAGAAGACAGCCAGTGGCAGATACATCTATCGCGTAGGTCTGTTCCGCAGCTATAAGGATGTGCTTGCAAAGCTCAATACCGTCAAGAAAGTCGGATTCAAGAGCGCCTTTATCGTCGCCTTCAATGACGGCAAGGAACTTACAGTTTCAAAAGCGAGAGTCCAGGAAGCCAAAGCGAAGGAGAATCCTGTTTTATATCAGGTCATTATCACTCCTGAAGGCGGTGAAATTGAAGAAACAAATGCCGCCGGTCTTCGTCAACAGGCTTCAGGCAAGGACATTGCAAGAGTTGAAGACGAATCAGGAAACATTGTCTATGTCATCGGCCCATACTCAGAAAAATCGGCTGCCGAAAACCTGAAATCCTTTGCCGAAGCCCTCGGAATAGGCCAGGTTGAGCTTAAAACCATAAAAGAATAGGTCGAAAAACAGCAAAAAGATTGCAGAACAATAAAAAAGTTGTATATTTGCATTCCCAATCGGCCGACCAGCGGTTCGTGCCGTCCCAAAGGGTAGTTTGGTGAGATGGGTGAGTGGCTGAAACCACCAGTTTGCTAAACTGACGTACGGGATTACCGTACCGGGGGTTCGAATCCCCCTCTCACCGCAAAGTATTGATTATCAGGAGTTAGCATCGCTTTCGCGATGCTAATTTCGTTTATGTACACTGCCGTCAAGAGCTTGCTCTTGTAAGGTAGTGGGCAGAAACGAAATAGCGACCTTCGGTCGCGTAACTCCTGATAATCAACGCTTTGCAAGGGCCCCCGCGGCGAGCGGCAAGGGAAAAGGCACGCGAAGCGTGGCTAATCCCCCCGCGAGCGCGGGATGTCGAGCGCAGCGACGACATCCCAATAAGAGCGCAAGAAAAAGTCAAGCAAAGCGTAACTAATCCCCCCCCCGCGGCGTACGATGTAGAGCGCAGCGACTACATCCCAATAAGAGGAATATCGAAAATCACCGTCCTCGCTAATGCCGCTTTCATGGGTGCCTGATTGGGGTTGACGTGGACGGTTCGGTCAAAATATTTCATCGGAAATATTCCAGCAAAAGTATTTTATAAAACTTTTTACTATTTTTGTGCAAGGCTTTAATGTCTCGACAATTATCACTTGCGAGACTTGAGTAATAGACAACAACCACATAATTACGATATCATGGATAGAAAGGAATTTCTGAAAAGCATAGGATTGCTTACGGCGGGGGCGGCGATATTGCCTTCTGAAGGAACTCTCAAAGCAGCTGAACGACTCTCTGGAGCAAACGGTGAGGCCATGGCCTCAATGGCTACTGACGCAGAATTGGACTTCCCGGTCAAGTCATTGAAAGCCAATATAAATGGTGGCCCGGTGAAAGTCATAGTAATAGGGGCAGGCAACAGGGGAAGAACCTATGCTGAATATGCGAGGAAATACCCGGAATGCATGCAGGTCGTTGGCGTTTCAGATATAAGGGAAAGCCGTAAGAATGCTATGGGAGACAAGTTTGATATCCCGGTTGAGCACCGTTTCGGCGACTGGAGTGAAGTCTTCTCTGTCCCTAAATTTGCGGATGCCGTGATCATCTCGACTCCGGATGACCTGCATTATCAGCCGTGTATGCAAGCCTTGCGCTGGGGCTATGATGTTCTCTTGGAAAAACCTGTAGCTCAGACTGAAAAGGAATGTACAGATATTGCTGCACAGGCACATAAATACGGAAGAATCGTTGCCGTCTGCCATGTCCTAAGATATAGTCCATATTTCAGAGCCATGTACCAGGCCCTGAAGAGTGGGATGATAGGCAAACTGGTAAGTATCCAGCACATGGAACCGATCGAATGCCGCCACATGGCACATTCCTATGTGAGAGGCAATTGGAGGGATTCAAATAAAACAACACCTATAATTCTTGCCAAAAGTTGCCACGATCTGGACATTCTCCGCTGGTTTGTAGGAAAGCCTTGCCAGAGCATTGTGGCGGACGGGTCACTCACATGGTTCAAGCCGGAGAATGCTCCCCAAGGTGCTCCAAAGCGCTGCACAGACGGCTGTCCTCATGAGTCAACATGCCCTTATTCTGCAATCGACATCTATGTCAAAAGGAAGCAGCACCTTGGAGTCTTCGACTTAAAGAACTCCCGCGACGAGCAGGAAATCATGTCCAAGATTTCAGATCCGAACAACGAATGGGGAAGATGCGTCTATTTCTGCGATAATAACCAGCCCGACCACTTTGTCTGCGAGATGGTCTTTGCAGACGGTACCACGGCTTCTTTCTCAATGGAAGCATTTACCCCGTTTGGTGGCCGCAGGACAAGGATAATGGGAACTACAGGCTATATAGAAGGAGACGGGAGCAAGTTCACTGTATATGAGTTCAGGAGCAACCGTAAACTTGTATGGGACAAGAAAGTAAGCGATATTCCTGAATATAAGGGTTCCGGCCATGGTGGCGGAGACATGGCACTCGTCTGCGATTTTATCGAGGCCGTATCTGCACAGGATGAATCAAAGCTTACAAGCAGCATAGACGCCTCAGTAGAAAGCCATGTGATGGGATTCCGTGCGGAAAAGAGCCGCCTGTCCAATAAAAAATCCAAGATGCCTGCTTCAAAGTAACGGAATTTGCACGGTCAGCCTGGCGCATTGCACATCACGACTGTCAGGTCCTATCATAATGTCAAAGTCCCCGTTTTCAACGACGAATCTGGCAGACAATGGTTCATCAAGAGCAAATAAAGAAAGTTCTTGGTGTGTCTGGAATTATGACCAAGATGTCCTCTTAGAGAGCTAAAACGTCAGATAAGAATAAGAAGGGAAATTTGACCGCAACTCCCCATATAGGAATTGCGGTCAAATTTTAAAACTGATTCTCGTTGAAGAGCAAACGTAACTTGCTGGTTTATTTCAGTTTGCGAAGAAGATTGTTAAGACTAACTTCCTTGCCGATAATTGAATTGAGGTCCTCAATCTTTACGCGCTCCTGAGCCATGCTGTCACGGTGACGGATGGTAACGCATCCATCCTCGAGTGAATCATGGTCAACGGTGACGCAGAAAGGAGTACCGATTGCATCCTGACGGCGATAACGCTTTCCGATTGAATCCTTCTCGTCATACTGGCAGTTATAGTCATATTTGAGGTCATCCATGATTTTCTGTGCAAGGTCAACCAGCTCCTGATTATTCTTAAGGAGAGGCATCACAGCAACTTTTACAGGAGCCAGAGGCGCAGGAATACTGAGCACTACCCTGCTCTCTCCGTTTTCAAGCTGCTCTTCCTTGTATGAGTTTGAAAGAACTGCAAGCACCATACGGTCAACTCCGATTGAAGTCTCGACAACATAAGGAGTGTAGCTCTCACCTATTTCCGGATCGAAATACTCAATCTTCTTTCCTGAGAACTTCTGATGGTTTCCAAGGTCAAAGTTGGTACGTGAGTGGATACCTTCAAGTTCCTTGAATCCGAACGGGAAGCGGAATTCTATATCCGTTGCAGCATTTGCATAATGGGCAAGTTTATCGTGGTCGTGGAAACGATAGTTTTCATCGCCCATTCCGAGAGCCTTGTGCCATGCAAGGCGGTTCTCCTTCCATTTTGCAAACCAGTCGAGTTCAGTACCGGGCTTGATGAAGAACTGCATCTCCATCTGCTCGAATTCCCTCATACGGAAGATGAACTGACGTGCTACAATCTCGTTTCTGAAGGCCTTTCCTATCTGGGCGATACCGAAAGGAATCTTCATACGGCCTGTCTTCTGAACATTCAGATAGTTCACGAATATACCCTGTGCAGTCTCAGGACGAAGATAGATTGTATTTGCTCCTTCTGCAGTGCTTCCCATTGAAGTGCTGAACATAAGGTTGAACTGACGTACCTCAGTCCAGTTCTTGGTACCTGAGATAGGACAAACAATCTCGCAGTCGATGATAATCTGACGAAGAGCCTCAAGGTCGTTTGCATTGAGGGCATCTGCCATCCTCTTCTTCACCTCTGCAATCTTGGCGTTGTTTCTGATGCAGTTTGGATTTGTTTCAATGAATTTTTCCTCATCGAAGGCATCGCCGAATTTCTTCTTTCCCTTCTCCACATCCTTGCGGATCTTATCCTCAAGTTTTCCGATATAATCCTCAATCAGCACATCCGCCCTGTATCTCTTTTTGGAGTCCTTATTGTCGATGAGAGGATCATTAAAAGCGCTTACGTGGCCGGATGCCTCCCAGATTTTCGGATGCATGAAGATAGCCGAATCAATCCCGACAATGTTCTCATGGAGCCTTGTCATCGCCTCCCACCAATACATCTTGATGTTATTCTTGAGTTCAACACCCATCTGGCCATAATCATAGACAGCTCCAAGTCCATCATAAATCTCACTTGAAGGGAAAATGAATCCATATTCCTTGCAGTGAGCAACCAGAATTTTGAAAAGTTCTTCCTGTGTCATGATAATATTTTTATAAACAATTAATAATCAATTAAATATATCCTTAAAAGTACTGATTATTGATTCAGAGGCTATCTCCCGCAGAGGAGTCATTACGAAATCCCTGCATCGCATGAGCCTGTGAGGAACACTCAGCCTTTCCGTCTCGATTCTTTCATTTCCAAGGAA
Source organism: uncultured Bacteroidales bacterium (assembly GCA_945827785.1). GTDB lineage: Bacteria > Bacteroidota > Bacteroidia > Bacteroidales > UBA932 > Cryptobacteroides. The sequence goes on from CALZOR010000005.1 coordinate 42,261, forward strand.
CAAAATATCTATATCTATTGTCCTTGAAGAATATATCCTCCTGCCGTCCTTATCGTACATTGGACCGGAATTCCTTCCAAGAGCATGTTCAATCTCCTTACATATATCAAGAATGGCTTCTCCTGCCCTTTCTGGACTGAAAATATCAGGGAAATCAAGCTCATACATCACGACTGCATTGAGGAATTTATCAGTACTTTCAAATCCCCATGGCTCCGTTTCAATCATGGATGAAAGCGCTTTGTAATGAATTCCAAAAGCCTCATCAAGAAGCCTTATTGCCTCCTCCAAATAAAATCTGCGATTCCCCAAATTCGAACCGAGCGACAAATATAACTCTATTTTTCTCATCAATCCTCATCAAGGCCCAATTCCACCAATGCTTCCTCAGACATCCTGCTCTTGTCCCAAACAGGTTCGAATACAAGTTCAATAGTGGCAGTAACAACTCCCGGAACATCCTCTATTGCCGTCTTGACCTGGTCAACCACATAATCAGCCATAGGACAATTCGGAGCCGTAAGAGTCATCTGAATAAATACATTATGACCTTCATCTACCTTGATTTCATAAATCAGCCCGAGGTCATATATATTGACCGGAATCTCAGGGTCATAGACCTGCCTGAGAGCCATAATTATATCTCTTTCTAAACTTGGCATAAAAACGTATCATTTATTCTCCTTAGCTACCTGACGTATCCTGTCAATCATAGATACAAGTCCGTTAGCCCTTGTTGGAGAAAGATTCTCTTTCAATCCGATTTTCTCAACGACGGAGAAATCAGAAGAAGCAATTTCGGCTGCCGTCCTTCCTGAATAGATTCCTATCAGAAGAGAAATTATACCTTTTGTAATTATTGCATCACTGTCAGCATTGAAAACGATTTTTCCATCTTGCACGGAATAATCCAGCCAAACTCTTGACTGACATCCCTTGATCAATCTGTCATCAGTCTTCGCTGACTCGGGATAGTCCTTCAGATTCTTTCCAAGTTCAATAAGGTACTCATACTTGTCAAGCCACTCATCATATATGGAAAATTCATCTACAACAGCTTCTTCAGCTTCCTTCAACGTCATATTGTCGTACATATTTATTTTAACATATTAATAGCCCTGTCAAGGCATTTAATAAAATATTCAGCCTCCTGCATTGTGTTATAAGGGGCAAATGAAGCCCTGAGCATTCCTGTCACTCCGAATCTATCCATTACAGGTTCAGCACACATCTGTCCGGACCTGGTTGCAATACCCATTTTATCAAGAATAAGAGCAATATCCTCATGATGAACTCCGTCAACAGAAAAAGAAAACAAAGCTATTTTATCCTTATTTGTTCCACGAGGAACACCATAAAGACGTATTCTTTCATCCTTGAGCAAACTGTCAAGAACAAAATCCCTTATTTCGTCATGATATTGAGTTAACTTATTATCATTCAATAATTTAAGAAATTCTATAGCAGGTTTTAAAGTCACTGCTGAAGAAAAGTTCTGAGTACCGGCTTCAAATTTCATAGGAAGCGGAGCATAGGTGGTCCCGGTGAATTTCACATTACCGACCATCTCACCTCCTCCCATGTACGGAGGCATGGCTTCCAGCCAGCGTTTCTTGCCATACAATATTCCAGTTCCTGTTGCTGCATAAATCTTATGTCCTGAAAAAGCATAGAAATCGCAGTCAATATCCCTGACATCCACACGGCAATGGACAGCACCCTGGGCTCCGTCAATCAGAACAGGAACTCCATATGAATGGCATAACCTAACGATTTCACTGACAGGATTGATTATGCCAAGAACATTGGAAATATGTGTCACGCACACAATAGCTGTCCTGTCATTGAGCATGGCTGCAAGTTCATCTAACTTCAGGTAACCGTCGTCATCGACAGGTATTACCCTTAGTATTGCTCCTTTTCTCTGACACAGCATCTGCCATGGAACAATATTGGAGTGATGCTCTGCTTCCGATACAATGATTTCACTTCCCTCCTTTACGAATGCCTCACCAAAACTGAATGCAACGAGGTTGATAGAAGCAGTGGTTCCGCTCGTGAATATTATTTCCTCACGGAATTCTGCATTCAGATAATCTCTGACGGCATCTCTTGTCGATTCATAATCTTGGGTAGCCTCAGAAGCAAGAAGATGAACTGCCCTGTGGAGATTAGAATTGCGGCTTAATGTCGATTCGTTCCACGCATCAATGACAGAAGAAAGCCTCTGTCCTGTGGCCGCATTGTCAAGATACACAAGATTCTTCCCATACACTTTCCTTTCCAGTGCCGGGAACATTGTTCGTATATCGTTAACAGAAGCCATATTATTGTCTGAAAATCCTGCAAATTTACTAAACATATTTCTCATTTAATCTGATTTTTATGATAAATTTGCATCTAATACAAAAATCAGGCAGGATTATGATAGATTACATTAAAGGCAGAACAGTAGAACTGACTCCTACTGACATGGTGGTAGAGTGTTATGGAATAGGATACAGAATACTTATTTCACTTCAAACCTACGAAGGATTCAACGGGAAGGAAGACGTTACGGTTTACATACACCACTATCTCAGAGAAGACGAGGAACTGTACTACGGTTTTTCCTCAAAGGATGAAAGAGAACTTTTCAGGCTTCTTATAGGAGTATCCGGAATAGGTGCATCCACAGCAAGAATGATGCTCTCATCCCTTACGGCAGATGAAATCAGAAATGCAATCATAGCTGAAGATATAAACAAAATCAAGAGCATAAAGGGCATTGGACTTAAAAGTGCGCAGAGACTCGTCCTCGAACTGAAAGACAAGGTCATCAAAGGAGGAGGTGCAGACACTTCCCTGTTCCAGAACACTTCCAACAGTATGGTTGAAGAAGCTGCAACAGCCCTCGTAATGCTTGGTTTTACAAAACCGAACGTCAACAAAGCACTCACAGCAGTTACAAAGGAAAAACCAGGTGCTTCTGTTGAAGAACTTATCAAACTTGCATTGAAAAAACTATAGCAAAACTATCTTCCGAAATATACAAGCAGAACTGATATATCAGCTGGAGATACGCCAGAAATTCTTGAAGCCTGCGCTATTGTGCGTGGAGCATATTTCTTGAGTTTCTGGCGACATTCTATTGACAGGCTTTCAACCTTGTCAAAATCAAAATCCTCAGGAATGGAAAGGTTCTCCAAACGCTGGATTTTATCTGCAAGCTGTTTTTCTCTTTCTATATATCCCTTGTATTTGATCGAAATTTCTGATGAGTCCAGAATTTCCCTTTTATAATTTTCAACTATCCTTTTATCCATAACATCCCTGTCAAGCAATGAAACTGGATATTCCGAATTAGTCTGAAGGACATATAAAGCATCTGACAGAGATATTGCTGAATCTCCTATTTCTGATGAAAGAGAAGAATATGCTTTGTATGATACAAGATTAAAATAATCCTCATTGATTTCCGATAAAGGAGACTTGAATAACTCATTTGTATCCACATTATATTTGAGTAATGTTCCACGTGGAACTATATCAAACATTATATTCAACGAAGTCTGAGGACGTGAGATTAGACCTGATATTTTTATTCTATGATCAACCGTGGATGAATTACACTCAGATAAGTAATCATTTATATCATCAGGCTTCAACGAAGCTTCTTCAAAAAATGAATTCAACGAAGAGACTGAATCATACTTTCTCATCGTATAAGAATATCTGAATTCATCAGCGAGACCAATGGCATGAGATAGTGGTGTCAATCGCAGGTCAGCATTATCCTGACGAAGAAGTATCCTGTATTCAGCACGTGAAGTAAACATTCTATAAGGCTCATCTACACCCTTAGTAATAAGATCGTCGATTAGAACTCCAATGTAAGCCTGGTCACGATTTAGAATAAAAGGTTCCTTTTCATTAACCTTCAAATGAGCATTAATTCCAGCCATGAGACCCTGTGCAGCTGCTTCCTCATATCCTGTAGTACCATTGATCTGTCCGGCAAAAAACAGATTTTCGATATTCTTCAACTCAAGGGAAGCTTTCAGCTGGGTAGGATCAAAGTAATCATATTCCACGGCATAGGCAGGCCTGAATACTTTTACATCTTCAAGACCACAGATTGCATGAAGCGCATCCATCTGAATATTCAATGGAAGAGAAGATGAAAAACCCTGAAGATAGTATTCATTTGTTGAACGGCCTTCCGGCTCAAGGAAAAGCTGATGTTCCTGTTTGTCGGCAAAAGTTCTCAGTTTGTCTTCAATGCTTGGACAATACCTCGGACCGATTCCCTTAATGAGACCGGTAAAGAGAGGAGAGTCACCGAAGCCGCTTTTCAATATTTCATGAACCTCAGGATTTGTATGAACTATGAAGCAAGGCATCTGCGGAGTTCCGTTCTGAGCAGTGGATAAATAAGGAAGATAAGAAAACTTGTCCGGGACCTCATCTCCGACCTGGATGTCAAGTTTGGATGTATCAACGGAAGATATATCAATTCTTGGTGGGGTACCTGTTTTCATCCTTGCAGTCGAAATTCCCATATCGACAAGTTGGGAAGTAAGTCCATGAGAAGGCAACTCCCCTATCCTTCCGCCTTCAAACATAGTCCTTCCGATGAACATACGTCCATCAAGGAAGGTTCCTGCTGTGAGGATAACTGCCTGAGAATTGAATATTGCACCAGTAGTCGTACAAACGCCCGTAATTTTTGAACCAGAGAAAAGAAAACGGGTAACAGTATCTTGGTAAATATCTAATTTACAATTAGTTTCGAGGATTTTACGCCAGTTTAGAGAAAAATGGATTTTGTCACATTGAGCTCGAGGACTCCACATAGCAGGTCCCTTTGACCTGTTAAGCATCCTGAATTGAAGGGTTGAAGAATCCGTTACTATTCCCGTATAACCTCCAAGAGCATCTATCTCTCTGACTATCTGGCCTTTAGCTATTCCACCGATTGCAGGATTGCAGGACATCTGCGCAAATTTTGCCATATCCATAGATATGAGCAGTACAGATGAACCCATACGAGAAGCAGCCATTGCAGCTTCACAGCCGGCATGACCACCACCAACCACGATTATATCATAAGATCTGTTCATATCAACTCTCTCAAAGAAAGATAATAATTCTCTTTACTACGCATCATGGATATATCATCATCATTATGGTCATCATAACCTATCAGATGAAGTATTCCATGAACAATTACCCTATTTAGTTCATCTTCGAATTCGGTACCATATTCAATTGAATTCTCCCTCACACTATCAATACTGATGAATAAATCACCAGAAAGTCTATCACCCTCACAATAATCAAAGGTGATTATATCAGTGAAATAATCATGTTGCAGATATTTCTGATTTACATCAAGAATGTAATTGTCTGAACAGAAAATAATAGAAATATTGCCGATACGTCTGATCTCGCTTTCAGCAACAAGTTTCAACCACTTGTTATTACGGGTTTTACCTTTAAAAAGGAAGTCTGTATCCTCGAAATAATAAGAAATCATATACAATAAATTTCTGCAAATCTACAAAATGTATAAAAAGTTTGAAATAAAAATTATTATTTCTAACTTTACCGGGCAAAATGTGATAGTAAAACTATTAACAGATATGGAAATAAAAAAGTCAGAAAAAGCAAGCTTGGAAAACAAAAAGCTCCTGTTTGTTGAAATAGGACTTACGGTTGCTTTGGGTATAACACTCGGAGCATTCGAATGGACAAGCACTGAAACTACTGTGTCTTCATTGGAAGATACAACACAGATTGTAACCGAAGAGGAAATTATTCCTATCACTCAGGAAACCCCTCCTCCTCCTCCATCAGCTCCAAAGATTCCTATCCTTTCAGACCAGATTGACATCGTTGACGATGAAATCAAAGTTGATGACGATATGTTCATGAACCTAGAGGATGACGCGAACAGCGGTGTAGAAATCATGGATTATGTAGAAGTGGAAGAAGAGGCTGTTGAAGAGGAAGCAATTCCATTCCAGTTGGTAGAGGAAAAGCCATCATTCCAGGGTGGAGATGCAAACCAGTTCTCAAAATGGGTAAACTCAAGATTGGTTTATCCTGAGATTGCAAAAGAGAATGGTGTGCAGGGACGAGTTACTCTCCAGTTTACTGTAGAAAAAGATGGATCGGTAACAAAAGTCAAGGTTCTCCGTGGTGTTGACCCTTCACTCGATAAAGAGGCTGTCAGGGTTGTATCAATGTCACCAAAGTGGAAACCTGGAAAACAAAGAGACCGCGCAGTTCCTGTAACATACACATTCCCTGTAATATTCCAGTTGAGATAATAACTCAAATCATAAAATTTAAAATCCCGACCATAAAATGATCGGGATTTTTATATAGATTATATGGCAAAAATAGAAGAAAAATACCACGAGAAAGCTGTCTTTGTAGGAGTAATAAAACAAGGTGATGATGAAAGACAGATAATGGAATATCTGGATGAACTTGAATTTCTTGCTGAGACAGCAGGCGCTGTAGGCAATAGAAAATTCATTCAGAAAGTTGATAAGCCAGATAACAGGACCTATATAAGAAGCGGAAAACTTCAGGAAATCAAGGATTATATCACAGAGAATGAAATCGATGTGGTAATCTTCGATGACGAACTGTCCCCTACCCAGTTGAGAAATATCGAAAATGAACTTAATGTCAGAATACTTGACAGAACGAATCTCATACTTGACATATTTGCTCAAAGGGCCAAGACAGCTTATGCAAAAATGCAGGTGGAACTTGCTCAGTATCAATATCTTTTACCGCGACTAACAAGGATGTGGACTCACCTCGAAAGACAGAAGGGAGGTATCGGTATGAGAGGTCCGGGAGAGACTCAGATTGAAACTGACCGAAGAATTATCCAGGATAAGATAAGCAAACTGAAAGAGCAACTCAAGAAAGTTGACAAACAGATGGCTTCACAAAGAGGAAACAGAGGAACCCTGGTTAGAATTTCTCTTGTTGGATATACCAATGTTGGGAAAAGTACCTTGATGAATCTTCTTGCCAAGAGTGACGTTTTTGCTGAAAACAAACTGTTTGCTACCCTTGACACTACGGTAAGGAAAGTAGTGATTGAAAACGTTCCATTCCTTCTTAGCGATACGGTAGGATTTATCAGAAAGCTTCCTACACAGCTTGTTGAAGCATTCAAAAGCACCCTGGACGAAGTTCGCGAGGCGGATATCCTCATGCATGTTGTGGATATTTCGCATCCTAATTTTGAAGAACATATAAGGGTGGTTGAAGAAACTCTTAAGGAAATAAAGGCCATAAACAAGCCTATTTTCGTCGTTTTCAACAAGATTGACGCATATAGATATGAGGAATATGACGAGTTTTCTCTTGAGCCTAGAAAGCCTGAAAACTACACTCTGGAGGAATTCAAGAACAGCTGGATTGCCAAGGAGAATACTCCTTGTATATTCATATCTGCAAAAAACAAGACAGGAATAGACAAGCTAAGAGGTGACCTATATAAAATGGTGGCTGAAATCCATGCAGGACGTTATCCGTTTGATAATTTTCTTTGGTAGGAAAAACATAAAAGAAGGCCGCTTGATAGTTGTCGGAAGGCTCCGCCAGAGTTCCGCTTCGCTTCATCCACCCTTCGGAACTTCGTTCCTTCGGGAGCCGCTCACGAGGCCGCGGCCGGCCACGCTCTGTCAGAGCCTTCCGACAACTCATCATCACCGTATAGAATGCAAGAAACCGACCCATTGGGGTCGGTTTCTTTATTTTATTAAATATCAATAGCTTAGTCCTGGAACTTAGCGCAAAGATATTCTCTGTTCAGACGGGAGATGTGTGAAACTGTAATGTGTTTAGGGCATTCCATTTCACAAGCTCTGGTGTTGGTACAAGCACCAAATCCAAGCTCATCCATCTTTGCAACCATTGCCTTTGCACGTTTTGCACCTTCAACCTTACCCTGAGGAAGGAGTGCAAGTGAACTAACGCGGGCAGCAACGAAGAGCATTGCAGAACCATTCTTACAAGTGGCAACACAAGCACCACATCCGATACAAGCAGCACCATCCATACTCTCCTCAGCTTTCTCATGAGAGATAGGAATAGCATTTCCATCAGGAACACCACCGGTACCGACAGATACGAATCCACCAGCCTGAAGAATCTTGTCAAATGCCTGACGGTCAACAACAAGGTCCTTGATTACAGGGAAACCTTTGCTTCTCCAAGGCTCGATGGTAATGGTATCACCATCCTTGAATTTGCGCATGTGGAGCTGGCAGGTAGTAACCTCATCGTCTGGTCCGTGTGCCCTTCCGTTGATATAAAGCGAGCAAGCACCGCAGATACCCTCACGGCAATCGTGATCGAATGATACAGGACCGCTGCTCTTGCATCCTTTCTCGACTGCAACAGGATCCAGACCCTCTGCTATAAGCTGCTCATTGAGAATGTCAAGCATTTCGAGGAAAGAACTGTCCGGAGATATGTTCTTTACCTTGTATGTCTCAAAATGTCCTTTTGACTTGGCGTTTTTCTGACGCCAAACTTTCAATG
>CALZOR010000006.1 GCA_945827785.1 uncultured Bacteroidales bacterium
TGTAAGTGTAGATTTCCGGCTCTGGAAGTGGAATAGTCACTTCCCATACATTGTTATCTCCGCGCTTCATGTCGATAGTGCCTCCCCAAGGATTTGGCATCCAGGAGCCACTGAGCTTGACAACCGTGGCGTAATCTGCTTTAAGTCTGAAGGTTACGCTGTCATTTTTCACCTCTGGTGAAACAACCGGCTTACCACCCCAAGCGAAGTTGGTAAGTTCCTGTGCCGACAATGTGCTGACTGCAAGAGCCATTGAGGCAACGATAGTTAAAATTCTTTTCATTTGTTCAGTGATATTAATTGGTTGATAAATAATTTCAGTCTTCAAACGCTTCTGCACATCTGTTCAGAACCTTCGGGAGACACTCCTGCCAGAATTTCCAGTCGTGTACTCCGGAACGTGCGATGTATTCGTGGTTGATTCCCAGACTGCTCAAGGTATTGTGGAAATCAGCTCCGTTACCTGTAACCCAGTCCTCAGTTCCCATCTCGAGCGTTATTCCAGGAAGCGTAGCCGGATCTGCCTTTCTTGCGAGATCATAGAGAGACGGCAAACCTGTCATTTGAATTGCGGCACTGCATGCATATGCATAGCAGAACATCTCAGGATTGCCGAGTCCGTAGTACAGAGTGCCGTAACCTCCCATAGAAAGGCCTGCGACTGCCCTTGAGTACTTGTCCTTCTTGACTTTATATGTCATTTCTATAGCAGGAACGAGTTCCTCAAAAAAATATGTCTTGAATTTTGTCTGCGGACTGTCGTAATAGAATGTAGTCAGGCCGTCCGGACATACAACTATCATCTGCTGTCCTCCGTTCTGCTCATGCTTATGGGCGATCTCTGCAAGATTTCCCTTGTCCAGCCAAGCATTGTTCTCGTCTCCGTATCCATGCAGCAGGTAAAGGACAGGGAATGATTCTCCTGAACTGTAATCTACAGGCAGATAAATGGAATATTTCATGGTCTGGCCCATTGCTGCACTGCTTATGCTGCAGTTTCTTATGACCGTACCCTGGAAAGAACTGAATTCAACGGCTCCTCTGTATCTGAAATCAAACTGAGTGTTCCTGCTCTTGGCCGAAATCCTGATATCATATGAACCGCCATCTGAAGATATTTCAATGTCTCCTCCGCTTACATTCCTGTCTATGAAGCCGTCGTTGAAACTGGCCTCGCAACTGTCCTTACCTATTTCATATATACCGTTCTTTAACGAAAGTTCTGTGCTCTTTACCGCTATATTTACAGTATAGCCGCCTCCGGAAAGAGACACTTCAAGGAGGTACAGATTCTCCTCTATGGCCGAAGCGGCACTCTTGACTACCTTGTCAAGAGTTATCACCTCGGTTTTTGAATCATCTCCTTTGCTGCATGAGACTGCCAGCAGTGCTATCGCAATTATGTGTAGAATTCTTTTCATTTTTGTGTCGTTTATCCTTTGTTCCCATCCGCAGGGTCAGCTGCGGATGGGATATGCAGAGGGTGGCGGAGACCACCCTCATTGTAATTACCATGCAGTATACTCTACTGCATCAGAGCCGTCAAGCGCAATGCTGTAGGTCTGTGTGAAGTTGTAGCGTGATGATGTGTTAGCCCCGTTACCTGTTGCCAGAGCAGCAAGTCTTACATAGTGTACACGCTCATACTTGAACTCGATTGCATTTGCAGAAGTCTGAGTGTCAATAGATACGGTCACTTTAGCCTTTCCGTTTGCATCGAATGTGACGTTCTTTGCGACTGCGCCAGCATCATTCTTGCAATTGTTGAAACCGTAACCAACGAAGCAGTCTGTGTAACAGCAGAGACGTATCTCATTAAGAGTAGTGGTCTTGGTAGGGTCAGTGACCTGAACCTCACATGTTGCGATGATCTTCTTTGACTCAACATCATACTTGAATTCCTGCGAAAGGAATCTTACATATGGAAGAACCTTGAAGTCAACCTCATTGTCACCCTTCTTAAGCTCGAAATCGATCTTTTCAGGATAATAGTTGGCATCGTTTGTCTGCATGTAGTAGGTACCTGCCCATACAAGATTGTTGCGGTATGTACCGTTGTTCTTCACGTACCAGGTCTGCGGAACTTCAGAGTCCCATCCTGTCTCGGTGATTTTCATTATACCTGTACCAGTGTTGCCACCAACGTCTGATGGAATCAGCTTGTTAGTCTCTTTGTCCAGAATCTTGCCGTAGATTTTTGCATCATGCTGATCGGCGTTATCAAGAACGAACCAGTCGCATGAAGTTACAAAGAATGCAGCCAAGACTGTAATCAATATGTATTTGATATTCTTCATAATCATATAAGGATTTAATATTTACTCCTGACTTGGATTTGGAACCAGCTTGTTTACGCTGTAGTTGCTGATACCGCCATAGTAGTTGATAGGCAGTGTCTGATAACCTGAAGCGTTCTTGTCTGTATCATCGGCATACATGTTTGCACGTACGAATACATACTGAGCCTTTCCGCTACGAACGTCCACTACAGGGATGAGTGCACGTCTTCTTGCCTCCTCGATTGAAGTGTTCGGATGGTTAGGACGGTAAAGCTCGCGACGACGATGGAGTGTCATTGCTCTGTCGCTCTCGAATGCAAGCTCGACACGGCGCTCCTTGAGTACGTTGGCAAGAGTAGGTTCTACCTGATCCTGGAAGTAAGCTCTTCTGCGGATAGCGTTGAGATACTTCTTGGCTTCATCCAGCTTCTGGTTTGTCTCCACGAGAGCCTCGCAGTAGTTGAGGAGAACCTCAGTGTAGCGGATATCATAGTAAGGGTTGGTAGAATACTGCTTTGCACCTGCCGGATCAAGATACTTGCGGATACCGAAACCTGTCGAGTACCAGCTGCAGTTGTTTGCCTGGCCCATCTGGTCGAAACCTGAGTAGTTTTCAGCAGACTTGTCTCCGTACATGTAGTACTTCTTTCCGCCAGCCTCTACATAGTCCTGGTTCGAGTCGCAGATCTTAAGTCCGCTGTCATCCCAGATACCACCCTGGATAATGATGTCTGTGCCGCGGAAGTTGACTCCCGGATAGATCACCCATGCCTGGAAACGTGCGTCCTTGTTTGCAAAGATCTCCTTGAGGTTCTTATATGGAATGTAGTCGATCTTTTCAGCATTCTTTGAGTCGGCATAAACCTGAGCCTGCCACTCCTTCTCCTTGCCGTCAGTTCTGGTAGCAAGAGTACCGTTTACAGCATTGTACTGTGCATCATAGTAGTCGAACTGATCTACAAGCTCGGCATTAATGTTATAAAGTCCCCATTTCCATACACCTGTAGCCTGGTCGAATCTTGTCTGATATGGAGAGTTGTTCCAGTCAAACCCGTTTGAAGCTGAAGGAGTACCGTCGTTGTATGACTTACCGAAGATCCACTCCTCGTCCTTCTTGGTGAGGAAGAGGTCTGTGAGACCTGTGATTGCATCCTCAAGCGAAGTTGGTTCTGCGTTGTAGAGAGAGAATCCGCCGTTATTGATGATTTCCTCACAAGCGTCTATACACTGCTTGTAGTAGTCAGCAGCATATTCCTTCTTCATGTATGTGAGTTCCTGTGCGACAGCCTGATAGCTTGTTTCGATCTTAGCATTCTCCCAATACTTGCTGACAGATGCAGCGTAAAGGGCAGCGCGTGACTTGAGAGCGAGGGCAGCCCATTTGTTGGCTCTATAGGTTCCGTCTGTTCTTGTTTTTGGAAGCATGTCTGCTGCAGCCTGAAATTCGCTCAGAACGAAATCCCATGTTTCCTTCTCTGTGCTTCTAGGAATATAGAGACCTGCATTCTCACCGCCGTCATACTTGTCGTCGAGAGGCTCGGTAATGATAGGAACTCCACCAAGAGTTCTTACTGAACCGAAGTAGTAGTATGCTCTTACAAATCTTGCTTCGCCGATATATGTGTCGCGAAGAGATTCGCTGATGTTACCTGCTTCGTAAGACTTCTCTACAATCTTGATAAGGTTGTTGACCTGACGCATTGTCTTGTAGTCCCAGTAAGAAGGGACACTGTTGCTCATATATGTACCAGTGATGTTTACTGCATTGTCAGTACTCTGGTCTCCTTCGAAGCTACCCATAGGGAGAGACTGGTAAAGGGCGGCCATCATACGTGAAAGACCCGCTTCAGTCTCTGCAAGGAAGTCACCTGACAGCTTTGTCTTGTCGCCTTCGAGGTTGTCGAAGAGGCTTTCACAAGCGGTAAAGCTGAACGAAAGTGCTATAGTTGTTATAAGTGTCAATATCTTTTTCATCGATGTCAAGTTATTAGAAGTTCAAGTTAAGACCTAAGCTGTATGTCTTCATGAGCGGGTAACCGCCGGCATTCATGTAAATGCTGTCGTTTCTCTCCGGGTCGTATGCCTTGAGGATCTTGTTAGAGAATGTAAGGAGGTTGGTACCGCTTATGAAGATTCTGAGAGAGTTGATCTTGACTACCTTAGTCCATCTGGCAGGAAGGGTGTAACCCAGTTCAGCACTCTTGAGACGGAAGAATGTACCGTTGATGTAGTTGTAAGGCTGGTTTGCACGGTAAGTCGAGTTAGACTGCTGGTCATTACCGGCTGTTGCCTTTGCAACTGCAGGGAAGAAGCCTTCTGTCCACTCTGAGCTAGGGTTGAAAGGATCTGTAAATCCTTCAGCGAGGGTGTAGTGATCCATATAAGTCTCATAGAATGTAGGGAAGAAACCGTATCCCCATGCACCAGAAAGCGAAGCTGTCTTATGGAAAAGAGCCGAGCCTGCGAAGTTGAGGTTGAGGTCGAATCCCTTATAGCGTGCAGCGATGATGAGACCGAACTGGAGAGGAGCGTTTCCTTCACCCCATGTGTAGTACATGTCAGAACCGTTGATCACACCGTCACCGTTACGGTCCTCAATCTTGTACATACCAGGAAGGAGATCATTCATACCTGCCGAAACGTTGTGGAGAACAGGATGAGATGTAATGTCGTTCCAGTTCTTGAACTGTGAACCGTCTGCCCAATGATAGGTCGCTCCGCTCATTGCGTTGCCCCATCTTCCTGTCCAATGCTTCTGGTAGTAGTCCTGTGAAGATGAGTACATCGCTGTCTTGTCTGACTCCCGATATGTAGTGCGATATCTTGAGAATGTACCTGTAGCTGCGATTCTGTACCAGAATTCACCGATATTGTTCTGATGAGAGATCTGAATGTCGATACCTACGTTCTCGGATGCGTTGAGGTTCTGCTGCGGAAGGCTGATACCGTAGAAGTCAGGAACTGTAGTGGTAGCAGTTGCTGCGATACCTGAAGTTCTTCTCCAGAACCAGTCAACCGAACCGCCGAACTTACCTCTCCACATATCCCAGTCGATACCGAAGTCCATTGAGCGTACGTCTGCCCAAGAGAGGAGGGTCTCAGCTGTAGAGTCGCTTCGGTAACCGTTGAGGAGTTCGCCGTCGTTGAATACATATGAACCAGAAGCTGAGTAACCGAGCTGCCATGCATAAGGGGAACCCTGAGGTGTACCCATCAGACCGTCTGACCAGCGGAACTTGAGGTTGTTGAACCAAGGCATCGCCTTCTTGAACCACTCTTCCTCAGAGATGCGGTAACCTAACGAGTAAGCAGGGAAGAATCCCCAACGGTAACCGGGAGCATATATGTATGTACCGTCATAACGTCCTAAGAAGTCCACGAGGTACTTGCCCTTGTAGTCGTAGCTAGCACGGAATATGTAACCTGCCTTTGCATCGTCTATTCTGTAACCGCTGTTCTCTGCAGTAGACTTGTCACCACCGAGATATGCATTGTCGACACCGAGGATGTCATATGTAAGGAAGTCGCCGTACTTTCTCAGACCTGTGATGTTGTTGATTTTATTCTTTGTAGCCTCAGCTGCAAGAGTAGCACCCACATTATGGTCACCGAATCTTCTGTTGAAGTTTACCTGAATTCGTCCGTAGAGCATCTGTCTTGTTGTCCACTGCTCTGAGTACTGGTTAGCCTCAGCGTTTGCTCCAGCTTTTTCGTCTGTCTTGTAGTCGTAAAGTGTGAGAGCCTTGTCAAGACCGTCCTGACGGTAGTGGTTGAAGTCATATGCTCCTGAAGCAGAGAGAGTAAGTCCCTTCAGCCACTTCGGCTCATATTTTACATCAAGGTTGTTGCGGAACGAAATGTTCTTGTTGTCCTGGTATCCTACAGCGTCCCTGTCGGTAATTGCGAGAGGGTTTCTGTTTTCTGAATCAGGAAGTGCAGAATAGTGCTCAGGGTTGCTGAGAACTGTTGGAGAGATGGTTCTGTCGGCGTTTGATGTATAGTACCAGATGTTCTGGTTGCTCACACCTGACATACCTTCGATTTTAGAGTATGAAACAGATGACTGGAATGAAACCGAGAGTTCAGGGGTAATCTTTGATGTAACGTTACCTGTGAAGCTGAGACGGTCGTTGTTCATGTTGTCCATGGTAAGGATTGAGTTGTCCTCCATGTAGCTTCCGCTGAGGTAGTACTGGGTCTGCTGGTTACCGCCGCGTACCGAGAGGTTATGATTATGGTTGAACGCAAAGTCTTTCATGATGACGTCGAACCAGTCTGTCTCGACATAACCCTCGTCACCGTTCACATAGTGCTGGATGAACTCCTCAGTGTACTTTGGTCCCTGCTTCGAGTTGATGCGCATCTCATTCTCCTTTCTCATATAGGTAACGAGATCGACAGCCTTCGGCATTGCTGTAGGCATTGCGAATGCGAAGTTGTTCGAGTAAGTTACAGACGGCTTGCCGATCTGACCCTTCTTTGTGGTCACGAGGATTACACCGTTCGCAGCGTCAAGACCGTAGATGGCAGCAGAAGCATCCTTGAGTACTGTAATGCTTTCGATGTCATCAGGGTTGAGCTGTGCGAGAGCGGCTGATCCGGATTCTTCCATCCAGTATCCCCAGTCTCCGTTTCTTGACTGTGCAGTACGTGCAACGCCGTCGATAATCACGAGAGGAGTACCGAAACCGCGGAGGCTGAGATCTGTGTCGAATGTACCAGGCTTACCTGATTTCTGACGGATCTGGAGTCCCGGAACCTTACCCTGGAGTGATGCAACGAGGTTGGTCTGCTTGGTAGAAGTGATGTCTTCGCTCTTCATTGTTGTAATCGCAGAAGTGAGGGACGCCTTCTTCTGCTGACCGTAACCCACAAAGACAGTCTCTTCAATCTGCTCGCTGTCGAATTCGAGGAGTACGTCGATCTTTGCTCGGGTTCCTACAGTCACTTCAACTGTACGATAACCGATGAATGATACTACAAGGACGTCTGTATCCTTAAGAGAATCGAACTTCACGACACCGTCGATGTCGGTAAGGTCTCCTTTTGTTGTGCCTTTAATAAGGACGCTGGCTCCCGGAACGGGACCTACGTCATCTTTGACAGTGACTGTCACATTCATCTGTGCGAATGCAGAAGTCACGTAAAGAAGTGCCAATAGGCAAACGGTTAATAATTTTTTCATTAGTGTGTCATTTATTAGTTTTAATATCTATTAACCCTTTCGGTAGGCTTACTTAAGCGGACCTACATACTGAGCGTTCAAAACTGACGACTCGAGGGTGATTGTGTAAGTTTCACCTGAAATCTCGACTGTGAGTGTACCGTCAGTGATTTTTTCACCGGTCTCTGATCCGTCAGCGTTGTGTGTCATCCAGCATGTTCCCCAGTTCTTGCAATCAACAGGTCCCCATCCCCAGTCCATTGTAGTATCGTAACCGATGGAGAATTCGCCTTCGCCGACAACGCCACCGACTGCAGATGCCCTATAAACTCCTGCTGCAAGTTTGCCGTCTGCACTGTATGCGTCAAACTTAAGATAATTTCCTTCTCCTGATATCTGAGGTCCCCAGTCTGACTGGACTATAGAAAGTCCGGCAGTTCCGAACTGGGCTGTCACTATACCGGTGCCAGGATTGAGACTGAGGAATGTTGTCAGCCTCTCACCGTTGAAAGAATTGCCGCCTTCATCGTCGCTGTCACCTGAACCGCCTGTGCAGTCCTTGCAGCCGTCGCAGTCACAACCACATCCGCCACCTTCGCCTTCGCCGTCTTCGTCTTCTTTAGGCTCGCCGATCACATACTTACCAGCGATAGTCGCACCGTTGGTAGTACCCTTGACGATGATGATAGTCTGACCTTTGTTCTCTGTTATCTTGATATTACTTTTATCAGCATCGATAACATAAGGTGTTCCGTCCGGACCATAGAGGATGGTACCGCCTGATACTACGCCGCCACCCCAAGCGCTAAAGTCCATGTAGAAACCGTTACCGGCTTCACCGACTTCATCAGGATAGCTTGTTACCTTATATTCACCGGCTAATGATGTCGCACCCTGATTAGTCACGAGGTCAAGTTCTGCAACAAGGGAGCCAGCTGCATCTTTGATCTGAAGCCAGTAAAGTGTAACGCCTTCAAGAGGAGATTGATCCTGCTTGGTGTTGTTTGCTGTGTCGTCTGTCATTGTGAATGTGAGACCTTCTTCGTGCTGGAATACAACACTACCTGCGATTTCCCAAGGATCAGCAGGAACTGCAGGCTTGGTGACTGCAGGAATCTCACCTGTGAACTGAACATAAAGTTCGCCGTTGTCGACTGTAATTGTATAGACGCTGTTTTCGTCGATAGCTACAGTGATGTCACCTGTCGTGATTTCCTCTGCACTTGTCTGCGGAGTTGCAGCTTCATCGACAGTCCACCAGCATGTTCCCCAGTTTTCGAACATCTGACCTATGTTCCAGATGTCACCTGGGTCCCAGCCGATACCGTACTGACCTTTCTCGATAGCGCCACCAGTTGCACTTGGCGAGTATGTGCCGGCAGCAAGATATCCGTCCTCGCTGTAGAGGTCGATTGCAAGATAGTTACCCTTGCCTGTGTAAACTGTCTGCCATGTTGTCATGTCCATGGTCGAACTCCAGTTTCCGTCAGAGAGGTTAAGAGTGACTGACTTTGCACCATCTGGAAGATTGCTCTTGGCTAAAGTCACCACTGAAAGCTTCTTGAGCTCAGGAAGTCCTGTCCATGCAAGGCCTGAACCTGTCCACTTGAAAGAATAGTTTTCACCGTTGCCAAGCTTCACGATGCCGTCGAATGTGTAGGTTCCGCCGTTTTCGGCAACCTTGATCGTACCAGCTGTCACAAGGTGCTTTTCACCATTGATTGTAAGCGTTGTGCCGTCTGCGCCTGTGATGAAGTTGCCGGCTGTTGCATAACCTGCCGATGCTTCAGTGTAGGTGCCTGCCTGCAGCACCGGAGCAGAGCATGAGAAGATAGCCTCGAGAGCTGCACCCGATCCGTTGCTGAGCTCTACGCCGAGAACGAAATTCGGGCTAACGCGTGCTGCGCTGGTACCGGTAACGTCTGTAAAGACAACTTCGCCAGCCAGAGGAGGAAGCTTTCCTTCTCCGTAATTCATCTCTTCGCATGATGTCATAGATCCTACGACAGACAGCGCAAAGAGAAATGATGCTAATTTGCGTTTCATTTTGTTGAAGATTAAATAGTTAGTTATTAGTGTTTATAAAGTTAAAATCCATGGGTAGCTTGCATGATGGCGCGCAATATTATCATATTGATTGCAAATTTCAGCATAAACCTTCTTTTGGGCTTGCGGATGCGTGTTTTTGATTTGCTGTAGTGTTCATTGTGATTTGTCTGTTTGTTCAAATGTTTTCCGATTTGTTCAAATGCCTTTGGATGCTTGTCAGGGGCCGGAACAGGCTTTGGATTTCAACAGTAAACGGCATCAAAAAACAGCTTGATTTCTCAATAAAAATCACTATTTTTGTCACATGCGATTATTCGATGACAATGCTGAGGATAAGTAATTTATTCTTGCCACCCCAACAACATAATTACCTTTATGAATAAAAAGATAAAATCAATTGCAGCATTCTCAGCAGCGGCAATTATCCTGACTGCCTGCGGTACTGTCGCCTTCACCGGACGCAAGCAAGTCCTGCTGTTTTCTGATAGTGAGATTGCTTCCCTCTCTGAGCAGTCCTATACCGAGTTCATGCAGACAGCAAAGGAGTCGTCTGATGCCTCACAGACAGCCATGCTGGTCAATGTCGGCAAACGGATGACTGCAGCCCTGGAGTCCTACCTTTCAAAAACTGGCCAGAACAACGCTCTGATGAACCTCAGTTGGAATTTCAAACTTGTTGAATCCAATGAAGTCAATGCATTCTGTATGCCATCAGGAAAAATAGTCTTTTATGAGGGAATCATGCCGATTGCAAACACTCCGGACTACATAGCCGTGGTAATGGGTCACGAAATGGCCCACGCAATCGCAAAACATGGAAACGAAAGGATGAGCCAGCAAATCTCATTGGACATGGTCGGTTTCGTTGCAGGCGAACTAATTGGAGCAAAGAAAGGCGAGACTGCGCAGTCTCTCTTCGACCTTGGCTTCAATGTGGGAAGCCAGGTTGGTATCCTGCTTCCATATTCCAGGAAACACGAATATGAAGCAGACCGTATAGGCCTGTATATCATGGCAATAGCAGGATATGACATTGAGGCTGCTCCAAAATTCTGGGAAAAGATGTCCGCCGGGAACAATGCATCATCCAATGATTTCTTCAGCACCCATCCATGCGATGCCAAAAGAATTGAGGCACTGAAGGAAGCCTTGCCTGAAGCCCGCAAATTCATCCCTGCAGGTCGATAACTCTTCCTTTTGCACAGTGCAGTAGCATGCTTTTTGCACAAACCACGTTCCGGTTATTTTAAAAGGTTTTATCATGGATAAAGGAAAATTCTACAGCGGGCTCGCAATCATGGTCGGCCTCATCGTTCTTGGATTCAACATCCCTAAAGCAGTGAGTGATTATCGTTCTTTCGACAGAACAGTGAATGTCAAGGGACTATGTGAAAGGGAAGTGAAGGCTGACAAGGTAATCTGGCCTGTTACATTCAAGGTAATGTCGAACGAAATCCAGTCAATCTACGACCAGATTGACCGTAACAACCAGACAATCAAGTCCTTCCTTATTTCCGAAGGAATCTCGGAAGACGAAATAAGCATTTCGGTTCCAGTTATTTCTGACAAGTATGCTAACGAATACGGCAACAATGACAGACCATACAGATACATTGCAAGCAGTGTGATAACCGTCTGCACGGGCAAAATTGACAAGGTTCTGACATTGATGTCAAAACAGTCAGAGTTGCTGAAGAAAGGTGTGGTTACAGGAGGCAATACCTGGGATAATCCGGTTCAGTTCAAATACGAGGGTCTCAATGAAATCAAGCCGGAAATGATTGAAGAGGCAACCAAAAATGCCCGCGAGGTTGCAGACAAATTTGCAAAGGATTCCGGCAGCA
Source organism: uncultured Bacteroidales bacterium (assembly GCA_945827785.1). Lineage (GTDB taxonomy): Bacteria > Bacteroidota > Bacteroidia > Bacteroidales > UBA932 > Cryptobacteroides. The sequence goes on from CALZOR010000006.1 coordinate 11,337, forward strand.
AACTTGGAAAAATCAAGACGGCCAGCCAGGGAACCTTCACCATCGAGGACCGCGACAGCAATACTCCAGAAATCAAGAAAATACGAGTAGTTACCTCGGTAACCTACTATCTAAAGAATTAGAACGACTTGAAGTCATCCTTTATATAGCTGCCTGCCGACACTTGTTGAGCAGGCAGTTGTGTTATTATAGGCCGACCATTATCATCCTTGCTGACATGCACAATCCAATCAGCATTGGCGCACGCAAGATCAAGTTCATGAGTCGAAAAAACTATGGTTTTCCCATAATCCCGAGTAAGACTTCTGAGCAAAGCACATAAGTCATAGCGACCGGGAAGGTCAATGAAGGAAGTCGGCTCGTCAAGCAGGATGACGGGCGTCTGCTGGGCAAGGGCCCTTGCAATCATCACCCTCTGACATTCTCCATCGGAAATCTTGTCAACACTCCTGTCCGAAAACGCTTCCATTCCGACCATGGCAAGGGCATCCCTGACAATCTTCCTGTCATTTTCATTCAGACGGCCTGTCCAGTCGGTGTAAGGGGAACGGCCAAGAGCAACAAGATCGATGCATTTGAGATTCGGGACCCTGATTCTTGATGTATCGACAAAAGAGATATATCTTGCCAGTTCTGAGGCTGTCATTCCTCTTGAGTCAATTCCGTCTATCAGAATTTGTCCGGTATAATTTCCTGTAAGACAAGCTATTGAGCGAAGAAGAGTGGACTTTCCGCATCCATTTCTGCCGATGAGTGCAGTCAGCTTTCCCGACTCGAAATCAATGTTTACATCCTCAAGAAGAAGACGGTGCGGGTCATATCCCAAACTGAAATGTCTTAAACTTATCATACTATGCGAACGTTTTGTTTTCAAGAACAACCCAGACAACGACAGGAATACCAAGAAGGGCTGTAATTGAGTTGATTGGAACCACCCATAGCTTCGAGACAATATCACAAAGGAGCAGGAGGGAGGCACCTGTAAGGACCGAAGCAGGAAGCAGGACTCGATGGTCAGCTTCACGGAACAGAGCCCTGCAGATATGAGGGACTGCAAGACCTACAAAGCCGACAGGACCGCAGAAAGCCGTTACAGTTCCGGCCAGCAGCACTGTCGAAAGGAAAAGCATGTTTCGTGAGCGGATGACATTCAATCCCATAGTCCTTGAATATGTCTCGCCTAAAAGCCACATATTCAAATCCTTGATACGCCCCACCGAAATTAACAATCCAGCAGAGACAGAGCAAGCCATAACACACAGCTGCACCGGTGTAACATCAGAAAGCGACCCCATGGTCCAGACTACAAATGACTTCAAAGCCTGCTCATTGCTCATATATTGCAGAATCTGGACAACAGAATCGACAGCTGAAGAAAGCATCATTCCAAGCACCAGAATCACCAGAATGCTTCTGACCCTGCGACCGGCAAAGGCGACAGCAGCAAGGATAAGGGCTGCACCAATCCAGGCCGCTCCGGCAACGCCAAGGGAAGAAACGATGCTGCCTGAAGATGCCGAAACTCCCAGCAAAGGCATTCCAAGGATGAACATAGCCACTCCAAAGCTGGCTCCGGAGTTGATACCCAGGACATAAGGACCTGCAAGCGGATTGGCAAACAGAGTCTGCATCTGCAGTCCGCTCACCGACAAGGCTGCTCCGGCAAGAATTGCAGAAAGTGCTTTCGGAAGCCTTATGCCAAGCACAATTCTGGAGACAGAAGCCGGGACATCGCCTCCGCAAATGGCTCTGAACACCTCTGAAAACGAAATGGACGATGAGCCTGTAAGCAAGTCAAGGGCAAACAGAATGAACAGGAATGCCGAAAGAATCAGGAATATTGATATGTTTCTCCGTCTCACAAATACTATAGTTTTCTGTAATAATACAATTCACCCCCAAGATTCAATTCCGGATGGAAAATCCGTATCAGGTCAGCAAGGACAAGGTCGGGGCATACGACACCTGACTCCCAGAAATCATTGCCATTTGACGCATTCAGCCTTTTGTCGCAATTATACACCTTCCCTTCGACAACAGGCCTCGAGGCCTTGAAACGAGGGAAACGTGCCCCAAGTTCTTCAACAGACCCAAAGCCGGAAGCATTGAGCCAGAAATCAGCACTGTCAGACAGACGGACAGCCTGCTCCATGTCGATTGCCACGGACTTTGACGACGTATTCTCCTTGAAGACATATTCCGCACCTGCATCCTCAATCAGGCGTACCATATAGCTTCCTGCCGGTGGCATGAACCAGACATCGGAATAAGGTGTATTCAGCATAACTTTAGGATGCAGGGGAGTGTCAACCTTCTGTTTCAGAGCATTATACCTTTCGGCAATCGGCCGGAAGACCTTTTCAGCCTCATCCCTTCTGCCCATTGCTTCCGCAATTGCGACCATCCATTCTGCCTTGCCCAAAGGATGCTCTTCAAGATAGTCACCGACATACATGAAAGGTATGCCGAGCTGCGAAAGTTTCTTCTCAAGTGGAGATTCCGCATAGACTCCATAAAGCAGTACCAGGTCAGGAGCTGAAGCCACAAGAGATTCATAATCAACATTCTCATCATATCCCACATCGACAATCCTGTCTTTGTCAATCCCGTCACAGAATATATATTTCAAGCCGGAAACACCTACAACTGCATCCGCACATGAAAAAGCGTCCAGCATTGCGACATAAGAGGAAGACATACATACGATTCTCTGAGCATCACCGGAAATCACCTGACCGGAGAAACCCTCAGGAACACTTTCTCCACCACGCCTGATAAAAAGCATCCTGTCTTCATCCTCAGCTCCCTGCCATGGCCTCGACATGGAAATTATAGTACTTTTCATTCCCTCCGCTCCAAGAATCTTGAAACCGTCAGCATAAACAGGGGAATAGATTCTGATGGAATATTCAGAGATGTCACAAGGCGATTCCCGGCATGAATCAAGTATTGATACCAGGAAGAAAAGTATGAGTATTTGGAGTATTTTTTTCATATAGGGAGACAAATTTACAAAAATTCGGACAATTCTTGGTATATTTGCGTTGTCATCTAAACGATTAGATATAAATAATTGATATAACAATATTAAAACATTAGTGTTATAAGATAAAACAAAAATGTTATGATAGAAATAAGACCAGCATTGCGTGAAGATGTGCCATTTTTGGCCAAAGTTGTGGCTGTTGCAGCCTCACTTGTAACCATGGAAGAACTCCAGGAAAATGTAAGTGACGAACGTCTCAAAGTAATGGAGGAACTTTGCGCTTCAGACTGGAGTCTTTACAGCTGGCAAAGAGCAATCACCGCAGTTGACCAGGAAAGCGGCAGGAGCGTAGGTAGTATTATCAGTTATGACGGAGCAATCTATGAAAAGGCCAGGGCACTGACATTTTCATATGCGGAAAAGAGGCTCGGCAAAAACTTCGGAACAACGGACATTGAAACCCGTCCGGGAGAATACTATCTTGACTCCATGGCTATTCTTCCCGAATTCAGGGGAGAAAAACTCGGTCAAAGACTGATGAATGCTGCAATGGAAGTTGCGGCAAGGCAAGGCCATAAAAAAGTGACTCTCATAGCGGACAAGCATGCGCCACGTCTAAGAGCCTATTATTCACAACTTGGCTTCAAGGAAGTGGAAGAAATCAGTTTCTTCGACCACCCTTATATCAGGATGGTCAAAGAAATTATTTAATCCGATAATACTTTCTGTCAAGTTTTCCGTTGTATGTACGTTGAAGCTTGTCCACAGCCTCGTAATAGGTAGGAATCTTGTGTGGTTCAAGCTTGGATTTGAGGTATATGGCAAGGGAACGCTTATCAAGCACAAATCCATCCTCAAGCACGACAAGAAGTTTCAGCACCGGGCCAATTACTGGATGTTCGGCAGCAATGCATATACATTCTTTGACTGATTCATGTCCAATTGCGGCATTTTCCACCTCAAGCGGATCCACCTTGAAGCCACCGACATTGATGACGTCACCTCTGCGTCCTTTGAGGTGAATCATACCGTTTTCATCTACATATCCTAGGTCTGACGTAGTTATTCTGCCATCCTGCAGCACCTGCGCCGTGCTTTCCGGATCGTTCACATATCCGCTCATGACTGTAGGACCTGAGACGATTATGCTTCCGTCAGGAGTTACTTCAACAATGGAGTTCTTCATTGGCCTTCCTATGCAGCCTTCCATATATTTGCCATCGTTGAAGTCATAAGTGCAGACTGCGCCAATTTCCGTTCCTCCTAGCGTATTGTATAGGCGCGAATGAGGAAGAGCCTTGGCGAGCCTTTCCATATCCTTGCCGGTTATAGGCGCGGCACCGGTTTCGATGAAATCTATCCTGTCGGCAACTGCACACAGTTTATCATAAGAGAATTCCATTAACAGACGAAGGCTTGCAGGTACCATGAAGGTTGCTACCCTGTTGTATGGCAGCCTGAAAACATCGAAGAAAGCATTGATGTCCTTCAATCCGTCCAGGATGCATACTGTACCTCCAGCAATCAACACAGGATGTATTTTGAACAGGGAAGCGATGTGGTTGAGCGGACCGCTGATTATATAGAGCAGTTCGTCAGTATAATGCATATCGCAGATGAAATTGTCCGCACAGGATTCAATGGCAGTCCTGGAAAGCATGACTCCTTTGGATTTTCCAGTCGTTCCGGTAGTATAGAGAATGTCCTGAATATCGGCGGGGATATCGCATCCGCCCACTTCTTTCTGTATCGAGATGAAATTTTCCTGAAGCGCCTGATGCTCAAGCGGCACTGCAATTGCACCAAGATAATGAATTGCACAATAATTGATTATAAAATCAATATCTTGTGATGCCCGGAACACGTAAGGCATGCCTTTTCTGAGTCCGTCCTGATTCATAAGTCCGGCTCTTTCAATTATCATGTTCCAAAGATCCGAGTAGCTGATCTTATCTTCATAGCAAATCACCGCCGTCTTATCCGGTGTTTTCTGTGCATACAGGCAGATGCCTTCTTCCAGTGTCATGGCTATTTGTTCAATTTGGATTCAACCATAGCGACAACCGAATCGATTGTCATGAAATTTTTCGGAGTAACATCCGATGCATTCAGACTTATGTGATACTCATTTGACAATAGCAGCAATATGGTAGCTATTCCCAAAGAGTCAAGCTCGCTGAAAAGAAATTCTGATTCGAAGTCAACTGCCGGAAGGGCTTCCGACAGGAGTTCAATAATTCTGTTCTTCATGATCTGTCACAATTATATTGTCTATAAAATCTTTTGCTGCAATCGCGGCTATTTCCCTTCGCTGAGGGTCTTGAATAATTGCTTTTACTTTCAGTCCCGGATGCGTCAGAGCAATGTACATTGCCTTTTCGCCATAACCACAGTCATTGCAAACATACTCTCCTTTGTCTTCGAGAGCCAATGCTGCAACTTCCGCAGGGATGTATTTCAGATTGCGGGATACGGTGGATGTGATTTCCTTTCCTTTGTAAATATAACGTCCTTTTACCAGTGATACCGGGTCCGACGGCATACCCATGATCAGGGTCCTGATGGTGAGAGGATGCTTCCTTACCTTTCCCTTGCTGGTGGTTATCCATTTGAAAAGCAGGGGAGGAATCAGATATGACATAAGCACTACAGAGAACATTCCTGTCATTGTAACCTGGGCAAGAGATTTCATTGCAGGATGTCTTGAAATAATCAGGGTGCCGATGCCTATGAACATAATCAGGGCAGACTGGAGTATGCTGCTTTTGTACGATGCCAGAATCGGTTTTCTGAATGTATATTCATGCTGGCATCCCTCGGTCATGAAGATGGTATAGTCGTCTCCCTGTCCGAAAATGAATGTTGCAAGTATTATGTTGACTATGTTGAACTTGATGCCCAGCAAGGCCATGATTCCGAGAATCCATATCCAGCTCACTGCCATCGGAAGGAAGGATATCAGAGCCAGTTCCAGGCTTCCGAAGGAGAACCAAAGGAAAATGAAGACTATCAGCGAGCAGGCCCAGCCGATATAGTTGAAGTTGTCTGACAGGTTGTTGGAAAGGGAACTGTTAAGGGAAGCTATGTCAAAGCTGTTGTCAAAACATGACTCGACTTTGCCTATCCTGTCATTTGGAACACTCAGTACGTTAACGATATAGACAGAATTGTCCAGTGATGTAACATTCTGATTCAAAATGAGTTTTGTAAGAGGTGCAAAATATGGAATCTCCTTGGGAGTGAAATCGGCAGCATTTTCCACCAAGCTCATGAAAGGGGAGAAAGCATGCTTTGAAAAGCCTTGTGAAACAGCTGCCATGCTGAGTGTTCCGGTGAGTTCTTCCTTGTGACGGGAAACGAAATCTCTCCACATCCCGAGCCTTTTCTCCTGCTCATGCAATGAAGAAAGGAAGGGATCCACAGAACTGCAGGAAAGAATGTCAGAAGTGGCTATAAGGCTGTCAATCACAGGCCTGAGCTGTGCATTCCTCTGGAGTGCCTGGTCTGAATCTTCTCCCTTGGAAAGCACATAAACATTTGATACATCAGAAGATGCCTTATCCGATAAAAGACTCTGGAAGTATTGCATGTTTTCCTTCTGGACAGGAGTCATGTAATTGATATTGGACATGTTGGAGTCAAACTCGGTCTTGAAACTGAAATAGGTCAGTATCAGGGTGAGCAGGGCAACAAGCACGGTCAGCCATTTATAGTTCTCCGGCGAGAATGCAGCAATCCGGTTTATCAGTTTGGTCTGAGGATTGTGGGCAGGCCTTGTCTTTACCATGTGCGGAAGGTAAAGAAGAACGAAAAGAATGGTACCCACAAGCAGCAGGGAAGCGAATGTGCCAAGGTCCCGAAGAGCGGTGGACTGGAGTGGCACAAGGGCCAGAAAGGCTCCCACAGTCGTTATGTTGCCCACTACCAATGGTGCCATTATTTCCTTGATTGTCCGCCTCATATCCGGCACATGGGACGAGTGCACGATCAGGTGGAGAGGGTAGTTGACCGCTATGCCCAATATGACGCTGGATATACCGATGACGATGATGGAGACATTGCCCCCGAACAAGGCCATCCCACCCATGGCAAAGAGCCATCCCCATCCTATGGACAGGAAAATCAGCAGAATATTGCGGAAGGAACCTATGGCATAGAATGCCAGCATAAGTATGAATATGACAGAAAGCGAGATGGCAATCACGCTGTCTTTCTTTATCCTGTCAGAGTTTCCGACGGCAATCTCCGGGCCTCCGACAACAGTAGCTCCGACTTGAGGGAATGAAGCCTGCATCTGCTTGATTGATTCATGCAAGATGCTGAGCAATACGGTATTATGCTCTGTCTCACTATTCCCGAACGGGGAGCTGACCATGGCTATTGCACGGCTCATGTCGGGTGTGAAGATATATCCTTCATACATTTCGAAGATATTCTGTCCGCTTGAGCGCTGTAGGGTTGACAGAACAGGCGTGAAAAAGCCGAGCGGGTCCCTGGATAGATTTGCCGTCATCATTCCTCCCGTGGGGAACATAAGCATCTGCCGGTCACGCTCAATCTGGTCCGGAATGTAGCCCGGCACCGCGAGCAGGCTGTCCATCCTTGCATAGTCCTTTTCCGTAAGGAAATAGGGGATATTCTCATATACGAAAGCGGCGACTTCCTGAATCATGGCCATGTCGAACTGCGCCGTGAGGTCTTCGCACCAGCCCAGACTGTCTCTTTGCATTACATTGTCCACAAAGCAGTCAATGGCATCTATGGTCATGTCCGGGTCGTCCGGATTGTTGAAAAGAATGTACAGGCGACTTGCACCGGAAATGTTCTGATACACCTCCAGTGCCTCTTGTTCCGACTTTTCAAGTGGCATGAAATCACTGATATTCTCGCTGAATTTCAATCTTGTGACAAGGCAGACAAGAATGACCATGACCAAAGCCAGGGATAGCCACAGTACACGGCCATGCCCTTTGAAATAGTCGTATATTTTCAATATAAGTTTCATTTCCTGCTGAACAATAATGCGCTGTCAAGAGGGCTTGCATAAATACCCAGCATTATCTTTTTCAATTCTTCCACATTGCATTCATTCTCATATCTGTCCAGGGCTGAAAGGTGTTCCAGGAATTTTGCCTTGGAGGATTCATCATATTCCGAGGCATGGTCTGAACATCCCCTGAGCATGTCATGAGCAATGTAATTGTTTGGCCAGAGTTTGTATGCGCTGCAGATTCTCTGATCCACAAGCGAAGCAACTCTTTTATTGAAATCATTTGAAGACAATTCATTATATGGTTCCATATCAAGCTCTGATATAGGTTCACATATATGGAAATGCACACGACCCTTCGGTTGAAGGATACCGGTCAGGATGCTGTTAAGGTCTTCTCCCGGTTTCTTTAAATATGGTCCCTGTCTCTTGGCATACAGTTCCAATGTCTTCAGGATATCGCACGGTTCCCATTCATAGGACACGCTCACAGGAAGAAGATTCAGCTGGGAGAGTGATGTGGATTTGCCTTCTGAACTCATCCTGAACATATTGATGATTCCCTGGTCTGTGCGGTCTTTTCCATCCTTGGTGCGGCCGTTGCGCTGTGCAATCCAGACAGACTGTTTCTTTTCAACTATTGTGTGCCTGATATATTCTGAAAGGTGCATCGAGGCCTTGTAGAACTCCCTGATGCTGCCTCCTGGACGTTCAACCCTGAACATCTTGTTTGATTTCCCGATATCAATGACAAGTTGCCCCTGCATCAGATTGGCTCCGAAAGTGATTTCGGTGGTATCAAAACCGTTCATCAAGAGGGCATTCTGAAGGAGGGAAGCATCGAGCATTATATCCCTGTGGTTGGACAGATACACATAACTGCGCGAATTTTCGATATTCTCCATCCCGTCGAATGTGAACTCAGTGATGCTCTTGGCAATGATTCTTTCGTTGGCATGGAACATTACCTTCCTCTGGAAATCTGCAATCGTGCTTATGCTGCTGACCATGTCCCTGACCTGCTCTGTCGGTTTGTCCGGGAAGACATAGGAAGCCAGTACCGGAAACATCGAATTCTCTGAGATCCGGCTCATCGCCTGAGGTATCTCATTATCGTAATATGGTCTTATATCGCTGTACATGAATAGATTGTTAAATTTTGTTAATTCTGTCGAGTACGTAGTTCTTGCCAAGTATCACCTCACAGGTATTGATGGCGGTCAGAGGGACTCCGCAAAAGCCGTGGGCGTTGCAGTTCTGGCCTGTCATGAGCAGATTCTTCACCTTGGTAATCACGGGCACCTGAGAAATCGTTATATTCTTCCAGTCTTTTGAAAAACCGCACATGGACCCCTCCTTGACGCCGTAGTAATCCCTGATTGTAAGAGGGGAGGCTGTATTGATTTCGAGGATGCAGTCCCTGATATTCGGGAACAACTCCTCAATCATGTTCAGCAGGGTTTCTGAACATTCCTGCTTCCATTTCTCATATTCTTCCCCACGGTGTCCTACCGTGGTATTTTCCCACTTTTTCACATGCTCCCATACCATCGGCGCCGTGATAATCAATTTTGTGGAGAATTCTCCCTGTTCAATCTCCGGAGGAGTCATGCACAAAAATCCCAGAGGCCATTTCACATCTGCCCGGTCAAAATCCCATATCCGGTCGTAGCGGCTCATATAGTACATGGAATAATTGAAATAGCGGAAAGTCCCTGGCTTGAGTTTAATGTTCATTGTGAATGCCGAATAGGAGTTTGGCAGATTGTCAAGACGGGTCCTGTAGGCCTTCGGAAGGACTGAAGGCTCATCCAGCAGCTGAAAAAAAGTGCATGGATGTATCGCACAGACGTACCAGTCGGCTTCTAATCTGCGTCCTTTGCGCGTCAATACTCCTGTTATGCGCCTTTCCTGGCTGAATACTTTTGAAACCCCATCAGCGAGGATGACTTCACCCCCGTTTTCCCTTATCAGTTCCACCAATGTATTGGCAAAGAGCACGCTACCTCCGGCAAAACGGCTTGGTCCGTTGATGTAAAGAACCGCTATCAGGGAATGCAGATATGCAGGAGTCATATTGTCACGTCCTCCATACAATGGATTCATATAGGCAAGGATTGAACGGAGTTTTTCATCGCTGATATACTTTGCGATGAAATCCTGCACACTCATCATGAAATCCTCACCATGGATAGGCATGAACGTTTCCGAGGCACGCAGATAGAACAAATCTATCTCAGACACAATATCATACAGAGCCTTCACATAGTTTTCAAGATTCTTCCTCTGATGGGGAAATTCTTCAGCAAGAGAATTGATGAAATTTTCCTTTCCGCTTGCAATCCTGTATGTTTTTTTGTCCTGTGCAAAGTAAAGGCTGTCAATGACATCCGAATCTACATCCTTGATATGAATCTTGTCGGTTATTCCAAGATAATCACATATCCTTCTTATATTTCCCCCCTCATGCATGCCAGCAATTACATGCATTCCGGTGTCAAAAGTCTCTCCATGGCGTACGAAGCTCTGAAGTCCTCCACCTGGAGTCGCATTCTTTTCAATGACGGTCACACCTACGCCTTCCTTTGAAAGTATTGCTCCCGTAAACAATCCTCCCAGGCCTCCGCCTATGATTACTGCAGTGGATTTCATAATTATCAGTTTTTTCCGTTGATTTGCAGGTATAAGTTTTCGGTCCTGACCAGTTCGCTGCATGTGACAAGGGTTCCGACAATGACTCCCAGCATTCCATGGGAATTGACATTCTGTCCAGCAAGAAGAAGGTTCGGTATCTTCGTCCTGTATGGAACCCTGCCAGCAGGACCGGCATTTATGTCTTTTGCCACTCCGTACATCGACCCTCCTTCAGTGCCGGTATAATCGACATAGGTAAGGGGAGTGGATGTCGTATAACTTTCAATTTTGGATTTGAAGCCCGGGAAATGCTTCTCCACGCTGTCAAGCAGACGCTCTGCATGCTCCCTCTTGAACTGTTCATAGGACTCTCCACGATGCATGACGGAGGTTCCTGCCCATTGTGACACTTCGGAGATATTCATATAAGACAAGATGACTCCGCTGCGTGCCCATTGCTGCCTGTCTTTACTGCACATGTGCATGTACAAGAAGCCCTTTGGCCATTGTTCTTCTGTGTAACATTCACAGTTCCAAGGGGTTCCGTAGTCATATCCAAAATAGTTAGTATTCATGTAAGGCATCATGCCTTCCTTGAATTTCAAATAGACGGCAAAGCCTCCGGCAGTCTGTGGAATATTGTTTATCCTGGTCCTGAAAGCAGGTCTGATCAGTTTTGTATCAAGCATTTCCAGCAGTCTGTTCGGATGAACGGTGCTTATGATATAATCCGCTTTGTAGAATGTCTCATCTGCTGTTTCAACTCCCGTGGCGCGGGTGTCGTTGCAGATGATTCTGCTCACCTTTTTCCGGGTCAATATCTCTCCGCCCATATTCCGGATACTGGCAGCAAGGCTTCGTGCAATCGCGTCACTTCCTCCCTCGACCCTAAATGCGCTTGCATTGTAAAAATCCATGATATAGGCATGCTGTGAAAAAGGAGTCTTATCCAGTTCAGCAGAATACAGAGGAAGGTCTCCGGCAATTACTTTCTTGAGCAGCTCGTCGCTGAAGAGTCCGTCTATAACCTCGTTCATGGACCTGAGCTGATATTCATTGTTCGCAGCCATGTCCCTTTCCTCCGAAGTGAGAGAGGAGAGTGTAGATGCGGCAGCTATCCGTCCTATGATGTCCATATAACGGACCAGAGCATCCTTCTGGGAAGGGAAGTATGATGCCATCTGTTCGATGAAGGCCTCCCTGCCGTTTGCATATCGGAATATGCCCCCGTCCACGGATATGGTGTTGTATCCGTCGGTATCCAGTTGGCTGAGTTTCACCTGATCCATTTCGAAGAAATGCATCAGCCTGTCCATCGTCTGTCCGGGCAGGGCGGAACCGATGAAATGCATGCCGGTCTCAAACTTCGCTCCACCTCGGCTGAAACATTGCAGACAGCCTCCCATCTGCGCACCCTGTTCCAAAATGGTCACATGGTAACCATTTTTCTGGAGGATATATCCGCATGTGAGGCCTCCGAGACCTGATCCTATGATAATGACATCACACATTCTGTTCAAATCTGTCTGCTAATTCTGTATATCTTTCCTTATACCATTTCCTCATCCATGAGGCCTGTTCCCTTGTTGTCTGTCCGGCCATCGCTGCAAGTTCGGAAGGGGAGAGCCTCTTGTTGATTTCCAGGTGGACGAGCCATTTTCGGAGCAATCTTCCATGCTTGGGCAATGCCCTGCCTGTGCCGTATATCACCATCGGAACGATGTCAATCCCAAGAGTCTGGGAAATATGGAATGCCCCCTGATGGAAACGTCTTATGCTCAAATCCTCACTCCTGGTGCCTTCCGGATAGACGCAGATGCTGTATCCACGCTCGACCAGTGACTTAAGCTGAGGCATTATGGCATCCATGCCATGTGTTGCAGGCAGGAATTCAGCATTTCTGATAGTAAACCGGTACATCGGATTCTTCCATACCCAGTCAGCCGTCAGGACGATAATCTTCGGAGTCAGAGCAAGCATCGGCATCAGGTCAAGATGTGACTGATGGTTGCAAATAAATACAGCCGGCTTGCTGAAATCTTCACCGTATATGTTTGATTCAGTATATTTTATACCTGGAATGCCATGGATTTTCAGCACGAATTTCGACATGAAGTTCAGCATCCTGTGCAGATTGTATTTCTTTTTCTCGGTAACTTTTCCGAAAAGGAGGTAAAGATGCACAAGCGGGGTCATGACGAACATGGAATTGACAAGGAAAAACAGGAAGGAATATACTGTCCTCAGGAATGTCATCAGGGCCCTCAGCAAAGCAAGAGGATATCCGTAAACAATTGCAAGAAAACACAATACGCTGTTGAGAATTGTGATTCTTGCGAAGTCTTTCCCTGGTCTGAAATGCGATACCCTTTCCTCTACGGGAGGATAATAGACCTCTACTGGCTGGCTTACCAATTTCACTCCGTGCCACGAGGCGAATACCATCAGTTCAAGTTCTGCCTCATATCTGGAGGTCAGCAAAGACAGACCATGAAGTTTTTTCAAAGGATATAACCTGTAACCTGTCTGAGTGTCAGCAAGATAATGGCCCGTCTGTACTGCAAACCAGAAATTGCTGAATGAGTTGGCAAACTTGCTGCCTTTGCTCCGAGGCATGTCCTTGAGGTACTTCCTCTGTCCCACAATCAAAGCACCGGGATGCTTGCGGTTGGCTTCAAGCATCAGGGGAATGTCCTCAGGAAAATGCTGGCCGTCACCGTCAAGAGTAATGGCATAGGCAAATCCCATTTCAAGTGCCTTTCTGAAACCTTCCTTCAATGCAGTTCCTTTTCCGGAATTCTTCTTCAGTTCGACCAATATGGGCCTCTCTGGCAGGCTTTCCAAGATTCCGACAGTTCCGTCTGTGCAACCGTCGCACACAACTATTACATCCAGGCATTGGGCCATGGCTCTCTCCGTGACAGAGGCAATGGTACCGGCATTGTTGTATGTCGGTATTATTACGCATATGCCACGTGAGCGGAGGCTCTGTTTCTGAATGTCAGTTTTTTCCATAGTCGAGTATCTTGCAGGAAATCGACAACTTTGCACAAATTCCACCCTCCGCACCAATGACGGCCTGGGCTTTCACATGTGAATCCTCTCTGCTTACCTTTGACAGGGAACAATCAACTATCGAGTTTTCAGAGGGGGAGATGATTCTCAGAAACTTGATGTTCTTCACATAGTCTATTTCAAGCGACAATCCGGTTGACTTTTCAAGCAACTCCCTGGATATCTGCATAATACAGACACCTGGTGTAATTGGTTCGCCGGGGAAATGAGCCTTATATATGAAATGTTCCGGATTCAGACGGATTGAAAAATCATGTCCTGATTCGCAGGCAGAATCCGAAATTATGGAATAGAGACTGTCAATCAATTTCATAGACAATAGGTGTAAAATTGTATTTCATCCGATATTTCGGATTTTCATAAATATAAACAGTTTTGAATCCTCCCTCTGCATGGCAATACTCCCTCATGATATTCCTCAAATCATGTTTGAGAAGAGCTTTCACTCCGGGTATTTTCATCGCAGCGGCAAGATTCAGGATTTTAACTTTATCCTTTGTTTTGTTGTATCGGAATGTCACTGCCGACACCCCGAATTCGTTGACAACGGCTACGGTCAGGAGTCCTTCAACATCCTTTATCATGCAGACTCCACTAAGATATGCATCCTGAATATCTATCTGCACTTTGTATCTGTCCATCCGGCCCTCTCCCTGAGCAGAAAAGTTCAAAGAGGAGCAGAGGACGAAAAACAAAAATATGAAAAACTTCCTTATCATCAGTCAAGTTTGAATACAGAATCCTTGACAGGATGGTTCTGTCTTATATTTTTCAATTCAATCTCAGTGCAGTCTCCCGAGGTTTCATACATCTTTACAGTAGTCACCGCCTTGTTCTGCACATCGAAACGGATTACGAGTCTGGTCCACATCTGCCTGAGGTCCCTTTTAAGCGGGATGAGAGTGGCAACCCATTCCTTGCCTTCATCCTGGATTGTCGTCTTGAAATCCTTCTCGTCAGACAGACATTTTCCAACTATGCAGCTGCTCATCAACCTGGTAATTTCCTTGAACATCTTGTTCTTGTCCACATCGATGACATCGGTCCTGTTGCTGTTGTTGAGCAGGACCTGGTTGCCGCTGAGAATGAAAGTATATTCATATGGTCTGGTGTATTCCCATCTGAGCTTGTCAGGCTGGGAGTAATACATCTTTCCATATGAAACCATATCTTCGCTGAGCATCGACATATGCTTGACCTGGACAAAGTCACATTCAAGGGTCTGCATCTGGGCTCCGGCCTGACTTATGGTCTGTATCATCTTTTCTGCAGGGATCTGCGCAAAAGCTGCCGCTGGAAGGAAAAACAATATGAATAGTAATAATCGTTTCATTATCTTGCAATCAAAAAACATCCGAACATTATCATTCCGACTCCTATCCATTTCACCAGATTGACATCCTCATGGAAGAAGACAATGGCTGCCACCATGCCGAGAACATAGCTCAGGGATACAAGCGGGTAGGCCATGCTGAAAGGATAGTTCTTGACAATATGGAACCAAAGAAGGCTTCCTGCCCCATAGCACAGGCCGCAGGCGGCGAACTGCCAGTTGAGAAACACCGATTTCCAGAAGGCAAATGTCATGGAAAAGGGGAGCATCCTGGCAAGTGCAAATTTAAGCAGTACCTGGCCTCCAGCAAGAAGGGTGCTTTGTACAAGAGCCAAAAGAAAGAGTTTCATGAATTTATTTTCTTATCAAAACCAGTGATTCAGCATGAAGCGGCTCAGATGGCTTGCGTCCTGCTCTTTCATCGAAACTGTCGAACAGCGGGGTGGATTCATCATAAAAGCCTACAAGGACAGACCTGGCCTTGCCGGTTCTGATGAGCCTTGAAGCATCGTACATCGCCCATTTGAATGAATCATCTGAATGTGAATATGTTATATTATATCCATGACATCCGGTCCGTATTGCTATGGCCGAGCTGATGGTATTGTGGGTGCTCTGCATGAAGAGTGTAGGTTTGAGCAGTTCTTCATCATTAGCATTAATGTCTTCCAGAAACTGGATGCTTGTGCTGAACATTCCTTTTGCCGTTGCGGTAACGATGGCATCCGGACATTCTATGCCAGCTTCCTTCAGGGCGCGCAGCGCAGAAAGGTGAGCCGCCTTCATGAGAGTTCCCATTCTGCGTAACTCCATCGGGCTGATGAACGCTTTCAGAGACTTCAGGTCATCTTCAGCAGACAAGGTGATGTGTGAAGCCGTTTCATATTCATGACAAGGGCGCTCATGGGAGATTTCGGCATGTGCTACTTTGCTGATTACAAGGCTGGAGTCATTGCCTCCGAAACCGAAAGAGTTGCACAGGACATTGTCAAGCTGCACTCCGCTCAATCCCAGGCAAGGTGCAATGCAACCTTCAGACTGCTGGGTCCATCCCAGATTTGCGGGAACAAAATCGTTCTGCATGGCAAGGATGCAGATGGCAGTCTCTATCGAACCTGATGCGGAAGTAGTGTGTCCGGTAAATGACTTGGTACTTGAAACATAAGGCATTTTCTCTGTAAATACCCGTTTAAGTGCCTGGCTTTCAGATACATCATTGTTTGGAGTTCCTGTTCCGTGGGCATTGACATACTGAATGTCGGATGGCTTCATACCAGCCATATTCAAAGCCTCTGTCATGGCAAGGTATGCACCTTCTCCGTTTTCCGAAGAAGCGGTCTGATGGAAGGCATCACAGCGGTTTCCATAGCCGGAAACATAGGCAAGGCTTTTGGCAGAGTTTTTTTCCAGAACGACAAATGCCGCTCCTTCGCCGAGATTCAGTCCTGCCCTTGTGGCATCGAATGGACGGCAAGGCTGCTTGTCGAGTATCATCAGGGTATTGAAGCCGTTCAGATGAAACTTGCTGAGCGCTTCAGATCCGCCTGCAATGACAATGTCCGCATCATCTGCCCTGAGCATTTCGCAACCAAGGATGATAGAATTGAGTGCAGAAGAGCAAGCTGTGGAAATGGTACAAGTGCGAGCCGTGCCGACCCCTGCAAGTTCTGCCATTTCAACCGTACTCTTGCCACATTCGTTTCCTTGAGGAAGGTCAAGCAGGGAGTCATCGGTCTTCATCTGCTGGAAATACTTCTCAGTCAAATCCATACCTCCGACAGTAGTGCCGTTTATCAAGACCACTCTCTTTCCTGTAACATCCTCTATACCAGCATGCTGCAAAGCTTGTCTTATCGCTATTGCACCCATGAGGGTAGTCCTGCTCATCGGCTGCGGATTGTCAATTCCAAGCATGGCTTTCATCTGGTCTTCAGAAAGCTGTACTTCGCCTACCGGAAGGTAATCATGCTTTGAGCTGAGGTATTTCATACGGCGAATGCCCGATACCCCCTTGCGGAGAGAGTCGAGCACCGATTCCGCATCATTTCCTATCGCGCAAAGAATGCCGAGTCCTGTAATAGAAATGCTATCTTGAGTCATTTATTTCGTACGGTTCTTTGAAATGTAATCCGCTATTGTATTGATGTTCTTGAATATTTCCTTGCCTTCTGCTGGGTTGGCAAGCTTGATTCCGTAGAAACGGTCAAGAATTACGATGAGCTCAAGCGCATCGATGGAGTCAAGACCGAGTCCGTCACCGAAAAGCGGCGCATCATTATCTATGTCCTCAGGGGTAATCTCCTCAAGGTTCAACGCATCAATAATCTGCTCTTTCAATGTTTGAATCAATTCTTCCATAACTGTTTTATTTTCTTAATAAACACAATTCGGCCTCAAATGTATCCTCAGCACTGCAGTCTGCCCAGCCGGTAATCATGAGGCGGGATTCAGACATTGCAAATGAAGACTTTACAATCGCTGCCATTATTTCAATATTCTTATCTTCCAATATATAAAGCGAGGTCTCTCCCGTATAGCCGTGCTTGATGGCGATTTCTCCTGTCACAATGTTAGGCAGGGTATAGAGGAACACAGACGGGCTCGGGAAAAATCCCTTGGGATCTTCGATGGTCGCAATATGTTTCCGGTCAGTTACGATGGAGGAAGTACGGTTGAAGAGCACGACCGAATGCTCCATGGCGCCATCTGATTTATCCTCCCTCAGGATGAGCAGTTCAGAGGCAAGGAAAACCAGGCGGCTGAACATGTCCATCTTGTAGAATTTCGGATAGTCTCCGATATGTGTCTTGTATATTTCCGTAAGGAGTTCCTTTCCTTTTGCTGCAACGGGAATAGTTTCTCCATCAATTGAGAGTGAATCCGATGTGAGTATTACCTTATGCAATACTTCAGGTTCGTTCAGTTGAACGCTTTTTTCCTCACAAGGTTCCCTGGTATATAGTACAGCCCCGTTGCATCCTCCGAAACCGGAAATAATCTTCAAGAAAGCATTCTTGTCAGTCTTGCGCAGGCTTGTCCCGATATTCACCTTTCCGCTCACTCCGATATTCGAAAAACCCCTCACCGGAAGTATGCATCCATCTTCCACGCTTGCCATGCTCAAAATAGTCTCAAGCACTCCGGAAGCACCCAGGGTATGTCCATACCATCCTTTCAAAGCGGTCAAAGGCACATCGGAAAGCCCGGCTGCCTGTATGGCCTTCGATTCCATCTGGTCATTGAACATGGTGGCCGTTCCGTGAACATTTACAAATGCAAGTGACTCAATATCATGGCCTTCCATTGTCCTTTCAATGACTTTCAATGCACCTGCTCCGTTTGGCGAAGGAGCACTTACATGGTGGGCATCATTGTCAAGACTGCCGCAAACAAGCCTCCATGCTTTACTTTTGCCATCATCCCTGGTAAAAACCATGGTTGCAGCCGCTTCGCCAAGATTAAGTCCCAGACGTTCGATATCAAAAGGACGGCAGGCCTCGGCTGAGAGTGACTTGAAACACAGGAATCCGGATATGACAAAAGGGCTTGAACAATCTGTCCCGCATACGATTGCATTGTCGTAATATCCGCAACTGATCAGTCTGTCGGCAAGGACCTGGGCTGATACTCCGGATATGCAGGCATTGCAGCATACCACAGGCTCGGACTTCATTCCGAAATATGCAGCTATCTTTTTTGCCGCAGCACCTGGGGAAAGATAGGCTCCGTCTGAGGAAAGGTTGGACGAGAGTTCCTCTACATCTCCCTTTGTAGTGCTGAGTATCAGCACTGTACGAGAGGATGTGACATCTATTTCAGTTCCGGACAGTGCTTCTTCAATGGATCTGATAGCGACATATTCAAAACGGGTATAGCCGTCAATCTTCAATTCGTCGAGCTGCTGAGGAGTAAACATCGACCCGGCAAAAGTGTCAGGAATCCCGTTCCAATTGCAATATTGTGCAATAGCGGACTTCCCGGACTTTACAGCTCGGTAGTTGTCCCCTGTGTTATATGCAAGAGGCGATATTATGTTGCTCGACAATAACCGTATCATATCGCAAATTTCTCAAGTCCCATCGACTTTTTCCACTGAGTGTAAAAGTCAGGACTATACCAAAGAAGTTTGTAATCCCTGTCCATGAAGACCTGAACCGTCTGTGCTGTGATGAAGACCGTTCCTGTCAGATGGTCGAATATTTCATATTCGAAAATGATTTTTGCCGCCTCCGTCGGTTTGTAGGTTATCCTGATGGTCGGTGTCATCCCATATCTGAGCGGATGACGGTAGTTGATGTCCATCCGGACAATAGGAGCGAATATCATATTGTCGATATAGGTGTGATACGACAGTCCATATTTTGCCCCGAATGCCTCACGGGCATCCTCAAGATAAAGGGGATAGGAACCATGCCATACAACCTGCATCATATCCACTTCACTGAAGCGGATTTCGAACTGCTTTTCCACCGACAATACTGCCTTGTCATCCATATCAGGCTTCCTCCTTTTCCAAATTCCTTACAGACAATTTGATTTCTGCAGTGGCAATTACCTTCCCGCCGCATTTCACGCTTGCCTGGGCCAGGGTCATTCCAAAAACTTCCTCGATTATCTCAACAGTCGTACTGATAGTCGAACCAACCGGAGCCAGCTCCTCAATCACGTAATTGCGTACAGCTCCGATAAATCCTACCTGCACCTCCTTCTTCAATAGAAACTTATTATAGAATCCAAGGCGCGCCGCACATGTCTGTGCCATATTCTCCATCATTCCTGAAGGGGAGAATCTGCCATTATCAACAAATATATTTGATTGGCTGACAACCAGTTCCGTGGTAGATGTGGTCATCTCGAAATGAGTGAGCCTGTCTATCATCACGAAAGGGTCCCTCTGGGGAAGGAGGTCGCGGACATCAATATTTCTCAGAAAATCCTCTGTATATATATTTTCCATCAATCCCAAAAATCAAAGAAGTTATACCACTGTTCCGGATACTCTCTCAGGCGTTTTTCAAGTTCTGCCACATAGGCTCCGCAAAGCTCGGCAATCTGTTTTTTGCGAGGCGCCTCCTTGTCATAATGCAGGGGAGTGACAAAAATCTGATATTTCTTCCTGCCCACCTTCATTACATTGACCGCCAGGACATCAAGCCCCCGCATTGCAGCCACGGTAAACGGTCCGGCCGGAAACTTTGCCTTTTTCCCGAAGAATTCACACTCGATTGTCTTGGTATTGCCCATATATCTGTCTGAGGGGAAACTTACAATGTCACCCTTGCAGATGGCCTTGTCTATCTCAAAGAGATAACTCATATCCTCGGTCATGGCAATCATGCCGATATTGGTCTTCGAGAACATGTTGTTGCGATTCTCCATGACTGAGGCTTTTTCATATCCATAGACCACGGCATGAATCATCTTTTTCTCAGATGCAAGCGTATATCCGGCAATCTCATAATTTCCTATATGAGAACTCAGGTGCAGGAATGCTTCATCACGGCTTTCAAGGGCTTTGAAATGCTCCATTCCCTCGACCTGCACATCGAATTGCCTGCCGGCATACATGGCGAATCTGTCAATCACCACTTCCGAGAACTTGCAGTGGTTAAGATATGTCATCCATGCTGATTTCAGTCTGCCGAATCCGTGAATATTCCTGAAATAATTCCAGGCTGTTTTTCTGCTGCGGTTCAGAACCAGGCATACAGGCACTACAAAAATGTTCGAAAACAGATAAAGGACCCTCACGTCAATAGCACTCAAGGAACGGATGAGCATTTTATGCATCCATCCGTTCCCATAAGTCGATCCGGCCCAGTTTTTCTGCTCCATCGATTAGTTGATTTTCGTTTCTATATAATCGCAGAATTTAGAGAATGTGTCAACTCCTGCCATTTCTTCAGCTTTGATCTTGAAGCCGAAGTTCTTTTCAACGATAACTACTATGTCAACGAAATCAAGGCTGTCAATTCCCATGTCCTCCCTGAGTTTTGCATCCGGGAAAATGTTATCCGGCTCGATTTCCAGTTCCTCAATGAGGAAATTCCTTACTTTTTCTTCAATTTCTGTACGATTCATAACTTTTATAATTTCTTGATTACTAATGCGCTGTTGGTCCCACCGAATCCGAAGGAATTACTCAGAACAGTATTTACCTCTGTTTCAACGGTTTCCTTTACTAAATTGAGATGTTCTGAATATTCGTCACATTCTTCGAGATTGATATTCGGAGCAACGAATCCGTTCTGCATCATAATGATGGAATATACGATTTCGCTCGCACCTGCCATCCAGCACTCATGTCCTGTCATGCTCTTTGTGCTGCTGACCAGGGCATGTTCGCCTGCAAAAAGCTTGTCAATGGCCATGGCCTCGAACATATCACCCTGGCGTGTGCTGGTTGCATGCGCGTTGATATAGTCGATATCAGAAGCTTTCACTCCCGCGTCATCCATTGCGCGCTGCATGGCCCTTATGCAACCTTCATCGCTTGGCTGGCTTATGACTGATGTTCCGTTGGATGAGAATCCATATCCGATTACCTCTGCAATGATGTCAGCACCCCTTGCCACTGCATGGTCATAATCTTCAAGAATAAGGGCAGCCGCACCTCCGCTCGGCACAAGTCCGTCACGGTTTTTGTCAAAAGGCCTGCTTGCCCTGGCCGGGTCCTTCATGTTTTTAGAAAATGCTCCGATGGCATCGAAAGAAGCCATGGAGTAGAAATTGGTTTCCTGAGCTCCTCCGCAAAGAACCATGTTCTGCAGTCCGTTCTTGATCAGCATATAGGCAAGTCCGATGGAGTGGCTTCCGCTGGCACAGGCGGCGCTGATTGTGAAGTTCACTCCCTTGAGCCTGAATATCGTGCTGATATTCATTGTTACGGTAGAGTTCATTGCCTGGAATATGAACGACTGGCCGAGAAGCTGGGTATCATGTTTCTCATCCATAATCTTGGAAGCCTCGATTACAGGCTTGGCGGATGAATCGTTTCCGAAGATACAGCCCACCTCATTGGCATCAAGATAATCCTGAGTGATGCCTGCCATTTTGAAGGCCTGGTCACTTGCCATATATGCATATTCGGCTTCCTCCGACATGCCACGTCTGAGGTGACGGTCGATAAGCCCCTTGAGCACAGGCTTTTTCACTATGCCAGTCAGGGCAGACTGATAACCATATTCAAGTCTTATATCTTCAACCCCTATCCCGGATTTTCCATTGAAAAGGGAGTCTTTCACCTCTTCAAGCGTTGTTCCAAGGCATGACCATATACCCATGCCTGTTATGACTACACGTCCCATTAATATAAACCTCCGTTAATACTTATTACTTCCCCTGTGATGTAACTTGCCTGGTCTGAACAAAGAAATCCCACCAGGTCAGCCACTTCCTCCGGTTTTCCGAAGCGTTTCATCGGCACCAGTTTCTTGAGTTCATCCTGCGGCAGGTCCTTTGTCATATCTGTCTCGATGAAACCGGGAGCCACGGCATTCACTGTTACATTTCTGGCTGCCGCCTCCTGGGCAAGAGCCTTGGTTGCCCCTATAAGGGCAGCCTTGGCAGCACTGTAGTTGGTCTGTCCGGGCATTCCCTTAAGACCGGAAAGAGACGTCATATTTACAATCCTTCCGCCATGCTTGCGCATCATCATTTTCGGAAGCAGGCATTTTGTCACATAGAAAAAGCCGTTTACCGTCACGTCTATTACCGAATGCCAGTCGCTGTCAGGCATCATGAACATTACATTGTCCTTTCGGATGCCTGCATTGTTCACCAGATATGCTATATAATCATCGGGATGTTCTCCCTCCCATGCCTGCAGGGCGGCATTCACCTGTGACTGGTCTGCAACATTGAATTGCATGAGTGAAGCATCACCTCCGTTTGCAATAATCATATCCCTGACCTGCTCAGCAGCCTCTTTGTTGGACTGATAGTTTATTATTACAGGTATCCCCATCTGCGAAAGTTTCAGACAAACAGCTCTTCCCAATCCTCTGGAGCCACCTGTTACCAATGCATATTTCATATTTTCCGTCCTTATTTCCGATTCCTGTGAAAAGAATTCCTTAATATAAAAAGGAGCACAAAGTTAGCATAATTTCACTTATGTCACATTATTTGAAAACTTTATTTGCCACAGGAGGAAATTCTCTTTATTTTTGTAAAGATTATTTGTACTATAGAGCCTTATGGACAAACCTATAATATACCAGATGCTCCCCAGAATCTGGGGAAATTCCTCATCAGAAAATAAAAAGAACGGCACCCTTGCTGAAAACGGCAGCGGTAAATTTTCAGATATAGACAAGGGGACACTCGAATACCTGAAATGGCTCGGATGCACCCATGTCTGGTTCACAGGCGTCATCAGGCATTCGACAACTGAAAACTGCAACGGATGCCTTGCATCCAATCCACAGATAGTAAAGGGAAGGGCAGGATCTCCCTATGCAATATGTGACTATTACGACGTAAACCCTTATCTTGCAGAGAATCCGTCCGGAAGGATGGAAGAATTCGAGGCCCTTGTAAGCAGGAGCCACGAAGCTGGTCTTAAAGTGATACTTGATTTTGTACCGAATCATGTGGCAAGGGATTATGGTCAGATTTCCCCTGTTCCGGGGCATCCTGTACTGGGAGCAGAAGATGACAAAACTGTGCATTGGAAATCAGAAAATGATTTTTTCTATTATCCCGGCACACCTCTGACCCTCCCGGTCGCTCCAGACAGTGAAACAGGGCCTTTCATTGAGAATCCGGCAAAGGCTACGGGAAACAACTGCTACAGCCCTGCACCAGGCATGAACGACTGGTATGAGACCGTCAAGATCAACTACGGAGACGACCACACCGCCACATGGGACAAAATGGCCGATATCATTGAATTCTGGGCAGGGAAGGGAGTTGACGGATTCAGGTGCGACATGGTCGAACTGGTGCCACCGGCATTTTTCACATGGCTAATCAGAAAAGCCAAATCAGAGCATCCTGATTTGATTTTCATAGCAGAGGTTTACAAGAAAGACCTCTATTCTCAATACATCCGCGAGGTCGGATTCGACTATCTTTACGACAAATCAGGGCTTTATGACACTCTCCGTACCATCGTCGAGAAGAACAACGGAGATGATTTCATGCCTGTGGAGCTTTGGCAGTCAACTGCCGGAATTACAAGGAATTGGCAGTATCTTGGTGATCTGCAACCATATATGCTTAATTTCATCGAGAATCATGATGAGCAGCGTTTTGCATCGGAGTTCTTTGGCAGGAATCCCCGGCGCATGATGGCTCCGCTATATGTTTCCCTCCTGTTCAATACTGCTCCTTTCATGATTTACTACGGTCAGGAAGTGGGTGAAGCCGGCATGGATGAGGAAGGATTCAGCGGAAAAGACGGCAGGACAACCATTTTCGACTGGTGGAGCATCGGCTCGGTTCGCAGACTCAGAAAAGTCATCAGCTGCGGGGCATACACAAGTCTTGATGTTGATAAGATTGCCCAGGCAGGACTCGAACGGACTGAAGCCGAAGTGTTCGTCCGTTTCGCCAAAGCTATCCGCTTTGCCGCATCAAACGAGGTAATACTGAAAGGCACGACTTACGATTTGTGCTATTGCAACTACAGTTCGAAAGGCTTCGACAAAAACAGGCATTTTGCTTTTCTCAGGGACTTTAAGGACCATACAGTGCTTGTTGCAGCCAACTTCTCCGAACAGGATACCGAGATGGAACTGAAGATTCCGCCTCATGCCTTCGAATGGATGGAAATGCCTCGCACCGAAACTTTCAATCCGGAAACTCCGGTGCAAGTGAAAGTACCTGCACACGATGCTGTCCTGCTTACCCTGCTTTAGGCAATCAGCTCAGATTCCGACGACAGAAATACCGGAAGACCTGTCTATATAAGCAACAATCTCCTGAGGCAACTCAATGAGTTTCACCCACTTTGAAGCACTTATGCAAGGCATTGCATCAAGTGCGGCGAAGTCTATGCTGCCATTAGAGCAAACAGTATCGACGGTAAGGTAACCCACACCAAGCGAAGTGATGTTCTGGAAGAAATGGGTTCCCTGACTTGGCTCGATGCGATAGCCTGGAATGGCGCACTCGACAATCAGTCGGGCTTCAGAAATGTCACTCCATGCAACAGGCACGCCCAACCACGGATCAGATGAACCCCATCTTCCCGGACCAATCAGAAGATAACCGCCCGGCTTGTCCTTGAGGATGTTGTTGATTTTGGCAATTTCTGCTGCCATTTCATTGGTATGTGCGCTGTCGAAATCCTGAGGAGGCAGATAGACAATATGGCGGATTCCTGTAATTGCCCCACTTCCAAGAGCTTTCTCTGAAGAAACAAGTACCTTGGACATGCTTGAGCGAAGCTGCTCAACATCAACCTCCTTATCCTTGAAATACTCGCCTACAGGCCTGACTTGTAAGAGTTTAAGTACAAGTTCCTTTCCTCCGGAATCCCTTACAATATCAGCCGCAAACTCCATTTCCACATCACACATCAGCTCTGCACGGCAAATTTCCATCAGATCCTTTACAATCTGTGCAAGAGGGAAACGCCCATACCTCAGTATCGCGTCAAATGAGACAACCCGAGGTCCCCTTGAAGCAACCCCCGGCACCATCCGGTTATTCTCCAAACTGAATGTAGAGGCCACAAGTTCAGGATGAGGATATGACTCAATCTGTTCAGCTACAGGGATATACGCAAGATTAATTCCCTCATTTCTGGATATCTTGAATGCTCCGGGCCTGAGATCCAGGGCATACATCATCTTCTGGGTATCTCTCAATGCGAGTTTCGGATCGGAGAGCTGGAGAATCTTTTTTGGATATTTAGGACTGAATCTGAGGGTGCATCCTCCGTCCACAACCGTCTTGCCAAGCCCGAAAGCAAGATTTACGATTCCGTCTTCGGCCTTCTCACTTCCGATCGGGTAGAAATTCACGGACCTTGCCACACCGGAAAGAAGAGGGTAGTAGAGACCATCGTGTTCAGTTCCGCAGATGCTCTGTACAATCACGGCCATCTTTTCCTCACTGAGGAGATTCGCCGTTGTCTGAATATATGTCCTGCTTCCGGTGTAAAATACTGAAGCATAAACACTTTTGATTGCTTTCTCAAGCATTCGAAGCATCTGGTCCTTATTCTCCGCAAGAGGAATCATGTATGTTGAATAGACACCGGCAAAAGGCTGGTAGTTGCTGTCCTCGAGCTTTGAACTGGAGCGGACGGCAAGAGGGGAAGTAGTGGATGCAACAAATACCCTGAGCTGTTCCACAAGTTCTTCCGGAAGTCTTGAAGAAACAAATTCCGAAAGCACGTCCTCATCAGAGATGTCGGAATCGATTACATACTGCAGGCCGTTCTCGATTATGAACTGGTCGAAATAGTCTGTCGCCACAACAATGGTACGCGGAATGGAAATATGCACGTTTTCATATTTTGTGGCCAAAGAATGCTTGTAAATCAAGCTGTTGAGAAATGCCAGGCCCCTTGCCTTGCCTCCGAGAGAGCCCTCTCCCATACGTGCAAACCAAATGTACTTCTCATAACTTTCGGGTTCGAAATGGGCAATTACTCCACGGCCTGTCAAAGCATGATAGTCATGAATCTGCTGGCTGACATAGTCCCTCAATTCCCCGGAATTTGCAAAATGGCTGCCCTGAACACTGCGGAAACGTCCTCCGAGGGTGAAAAGTCCTCGTGCAAGGAACCACTTTGAAAACATGTTCTTGGAAGTATTGTAAAGCAGAACCTCATCCGGGACCTCCCTGATCCGTTCTTCGAACTCTTTAAGATTGGCTGCACGTCCATATTCCACATTGTCCGGACCTCTGAAGACAAAGTCTCCGAAACCGAATTCCTCTCCTATGTAATCCGAAAGCTGAAGCATCAGGGTCTTTGACCATTTGCGGAGGAAACCGACTCCAAGTTCTTTGGCAATGTCAGCCATGCTCTCCTGTGAAGACTGAAGAAGTATCGGCATGAAAGGATCATCCTGTCTGATATGCCTGACAAGGTCGATACCGGCATCCAGTTTCTCATCTTCTGCCCTGTCCTCTTTATGCACCGTGAATCCCACGTCAGAAATGACTCCGAGCAAGTTGGACTTGTACTTGGTGTACATGCTGATGGCATCATCATAGTTGGTTGCAAGCAGGATTTTAGGACGGGAACGCTTGCGGAACTTCCTCTGATGCTCATTCAATGTCTCCTTCAGGAATTCGGCGCTCTGTTTGAGCACAAGCTTATACAGTTCAGGCAAATATGTTGAATAATATCTGACTGAATCCTCTACAAGCAGTATTGCCTGTACTCCGACTTCCAGGATATCGTTTTCTGCATTTTTTAAATCTTCAAACAATTTGATAATGGCCACAATCAGGTCAGCATTTCCATGCCAGCTGAAAACGTAATCCACGGCTGAAGTGTCCTGAGCCTGAAGCCTGCGGTAAATCTCCTTTGAAAAATGGGTAAGAAGCACAAAAGGGATCTTCCTGTCTCCCTGCTTGAGCGAATTCGCAAGCGAAAGGACTTCGTTGTCTGCAAAGTTATACATGCAGATGACCATATCAATGTCAGCATTGCCTTCAAGCACCTTACGGGCCTGCTCAGAATCCGTCACCCATACGAATTTAGGCGGATTGCTCAGGTTAAGTTCAATGTATTCCTTATAAATCTGGCTTTCTATCTGACCGTCTTCCTCAAGTATAAAGGCGTCATAATTGCTGCAAATCATCAGGATCTTTCGAATCCTGAACTTGATAAGTGACAGATAATCAGTGTTATTAAGTTCTTTGAGCAGTACAGGTTCTATTGTGTTCATTCCTATGCATTCTTCCGGACCTTGGGTCCGGTATGATATTAAATTGTTCTTCTTCTGAATTCGGCAACGGTGATTGCTGTAGCAACAGCAGCATTCAATGACTCCGAACCTCTCACGTCTGCTGGAAACGGAGGAATGAAAAGCCTGTCTGAAACAAGGGATCCGACCTCGTCGGATATTCCTTCCGATTCATTTCCAGTTACAACCATGACAGGGCAGTCTGCACCGGTGTCAAGTTTTCTCTTATATATGTTTTCTCCGTCAAGAAAAGTTCCATATACCTTTCCTCCATGTGAAAGAATCATATCCGATATCCCCGGCATGGAAACATAATGGAATTTCACCCTGAATATTGCTCCCATAGTTGCCTGAACTGTTTTCGGATTGAAAATATCCACGGTATCATGCGAAGCGAAAACGGCATCGACTCCAAACCAGTCCGCAATCCTTATTATAGTGCCTAAATTGCCGGGATCACGAATTGAATCCAATCCGATATAAAATCCTGGTTCAGAAAGCATTGAATCAAAATACCCCAAAGACTCTGGCGCAATGTCCGAAGGCTTCCTGACAAGAGCAAGCACAGGGGAAGGAGTGCTGAGTGAAGAGATACGCTTCATCGCTTCCTCTCCGATTTCATCCCGTTTATATACTTCTTCAACGGAAAAAGCGGAAGCAAGAGCTTCCGCAACCATTTTTTCCCCTTCCACAACGAAGAGTCCCGATTCATCCCGGAACTTCTTCTGCTGCAGGGAACGTATTCTTTTAATCTCGTTATTTGAAATTGAAGCCATAATCAATAACCGAGAATCTTCAACATGGACTTATATGTCTGCTCCTTGCTGAACAGCTTGGTCGTATAGTCTCCATTCTCATCCTTGTCGATGATTATGTGCTTTGGCGCAGGCTGGAGGCAGTGCTGGATTCCGCCATACCCTGAAATGGACTCCTGGTAGGCTCCCGTGTGGAAGAATCCGATATAAAGCGGTTCCTCCTTGTCATCGACGATAGGAAGATAGATGGCATTTGCATGGGCATCTGCATTATAGTAGTCCTGGCTGTCGCAGGTCAGTCCTCCGAGAAAGACTCGCTGATACTTTTCATTCCACTTGTTGATAGGAAGAAGGATGAATTTCTGCTTGATTCCCCATGTATCCGGCAGAGTTACCATGAATGAGCTGTCAATCATGTACCATCTCTCACGGTCATTCTGCTGTTTCATGTCAAGTATCTGGAAGATTGTCGCACCGGATTCTCCGACCGTAAAACTTCCGAACTCAGTGAAGATATTCGGCTCAGCCACTCCGCGGGCATTACACATCATCTTGATCTGGTTGATAATCTCCTCCGCCATGTACTCGTAATCGAAATCGCTTGCAAGTGAGTTCTTGATAGGGAAGCCTCCTCCGATGTTGAGAGAATCAAGTTCAGGACAGATTACCTTGAGGTCGCAATAGACGCCTACGCATTTTGCAAGCTCGTTCCAATAGTAGGCAGTGTCGCGCATTCCGGTATTGATGAAGAAATGCAACATCTTGAGTGTGAACTTCTTGCTCTTGCTGATAAGATTCTCGTAGAAAGGTACGATATCGCTGTACCTTATACCAAGACGGGAAGTATAGAAGTCGAATGTAGGGTCTTCCTCGGAAGCAATGCGTATTCCGATATTGATTGGCTGCTCTACAAGTTTGTCAAGAGCCTCAAGTTCATGCATGTTGTCCAGGATAGGAATAATGTTCTTCCATCCGTTATTTGCAAAATTTGCTATATTTTCAATGTAGGCCGGCTTCTTGAAACCGTTGCATATGATGTACTGGTCACGGTTCACTGCACCCTCTGCCTCAAGTGCTTCTATGAGATTGAGGTCGAAGGCGGAAGATGTCTCAAGATGAATGTCATTCTTAAGTGCCTCTGTCAGAACAAATTCGAAGTGCGAACTCTTGGTGCAGTAGCAATAGTTGTAGGTTCCTTTGTAATCAACCTTTGCCATTGCGACATTGAACATACGCTTTGCCCTCTGAATCTGTGAAGAAATCTTAGGCAGATAAGTGATTTTCAATGGAGTTCCATATTGGTTAATGATGTCCATCATATTGATGTCATGAAAATGCAGTTCTCCCTCTTCAACCTTGAATTCATCCTGAGGAAATTCAAAAGTCTGATCAATCAAATCAATGTACTTATTCTTCATTTTCCTTATCCAGTTAAGTCGGTTTATACAAAAATAAACAATCCGAGTGAGTCGGATTTTATAAATCCGCGCAAATATATCATTTATCTAATTAAATACATGATATATGATGAATTTTTTTTGCTAAAATTTTGAGATACGACAAGATTAAGATATTTTTGTGTAGATAAATGGATAAAAGGAAATTCATATCAGCCTTTCTGTGCCTGATAGCAGCAGCCTCCTGCAGTACAACAAAAGTATTGCAGGATGGGGAGTACCGTCTTGCAAAAAACAAAATAGTAGTTGAAGGCGACAAAAGCTTCAACACAGGAAAACTTGATCCATATATAAAACAGAAGGCCAACACATATTTCATTTTCGGATGGAACCCTTTCCTTAACATATACAACTGGTCCAACGGCAAAGGAAAGGGCTGGGACAAATTTGTACAGAAGATCGGAGTCGCCCCGGTTGTGTATGAACCCGACCTTGTAGATAAATCAATTACAAGCATGGAGGACCATCTCGACTACCTCGGATACTACAACTCCCATATAGACAGCGAGATTCGGACAAAGAAAAGAAGGGTGTACGTTACATATAAGGTACGCCTGGGCAAACGGTATCCGATAGAAGAGATTCAGCTGAACCTCCCCGAAAAAGGTGAATTCACGGAGGCCTTTCTCAAAGACACGGCAGAAATCACGATAAAAAAAGGGGACTTCCTTTCTGAAGCAGCACTTGAGGCGGAAACGGAGAGGGTGGCAACCAAAATGAGAAATCAGGGATTCTATAGCTTCAACAAAAACTATTTTTCATTCCAGGCTGATACCATCCAAAAGGGAGGAAAGGCAACCCTCCAGTACAACATCAACGAATTCACAAGGAACCAGACCGTCAAGGAAGCAAGCCCGATCAACAGATTCTACATCGACAAGGTCGATATCGAATACCCGGCAAATCTCAGGATAAGGAAGAAAATCCTGAGGGAACTTACGACAATCACTCCGGGAAGCATATATGGAGCCGATATTGTAAACAGCACATATTCAAGGCTTTCCGCACTGAAAGTATTCAGCAGTGTAAACATAGGCATGACTCAGTCGGCAGAAGACAAGGTTGACTGCCGCATATCCCTAGCACAATCCAAACTTCAGGGATTCAAGGTCAATCTGGAGGCATCCACAAACTCCTCAGGGCTTTTCGGTATCTCTCCTCAGATTTCGTACTATCACAAGAATGTTTTCCACGGGGGAGAGCTGCTCAACCTCAGTTTCATGGGCAATTTCCAGTTCAAGTTCAAATCTCCCGTGAAAGCGACAGAGTTCGGAGTTTCCGCAAGCCTCACCTTCCCGAATTTCTTCCCTCTTCCATACAGGCTGTTCAAAGGCGCCGTACCGAGGACGGATGTAAGTGCCTCGTACAACTACCAGAACCGCCCGGAATACACAAGAAACATAATTTCAACATCTTACGGCTACATCGGAAATCTGCACAACAAATTCTTCTATCAGGTTTATCCGCTGCAGCTCAGCATAGTACAACTCTCCAACCTTGATGAGCAGTTCTTCTCGCAACTTGCAAACGACCCGTTCCTATGGAATGCCTATCAGAACCACTTCGACCTTGGAAGCGGAGCGACTTTGTACTATACAACCAATACAGAGACGGTTCCTAAATCCAGTTATTTCTATACCAGGCTGCAATTTGATATTGCAGGAAACCTGCTGAGCGCCTTCAATCCTCTGATGAAACAGGACGACCTCGGATCACGGGTAATATGGGAGACGCCTTATTCGCAGTATGTAAGGGGAGAGCTGACCCTTGGAAAAACATGGTTCTTCGGCAGAAAGAACGGGCAGTCCGTGGCCATGCGTCTTGTTGCCGGAGCCGGACATGCTTATGGCAATTCCAGATCACTTCCATTTGAAAAACACTTCTACGGAGGTGGAGCAAACAGTCTGCGCGGCTGGCAGGCCAGAAGCGTTGGACCGGGACGCGACAGCCTCGAAACCTCATTCGTAATTCCGAACCAGTCCGGCGACATGAAACTTGAGTTCAATGCTGAATACCGTTTCAATATGTTCTGGAAGGTAGAAGGTGCCGTGTTCGGCGACATCGGAAATGTGTGGTCGCTGGTGAAAATCGATGACAAGGAAGAAGACCTGAGCCTGTTCAGATTCAAGAACTTCGGAGAATCACTCGCCGCAGACTGGGGCGTCGGAGTCAGACTCAATCTGGGATTTCTTCTTATCAGGGTTGACCTCGGAATGAAAGTCCATGACCCGTCGCGTGAGCAGAAATGGGTCAATCCGGCACAATGGCTCAAGCTGAACAACTATGCCATTCATTTCGGCGTAGGATATCCTTTCTAAAAATACTAAGTTTCGCATATCGCGAAACATAACGGTATTCCCGGAAATTCGAGACTTAAATTCCTTAATATTTGTATTTCGGCCAGAGAGAAGACAGACGGGAACGCAGACCGTCCTCATGCTTGTTGTCAGCAGGGTCATAGAACCTGTGCTCCTTCAGTTTCTCAGGCATGAATTCAAGGTCCGCAAAATGGCCGGGATAATCATGGGCATACTTGTATCCGTCAGCATATCCGAGTTCCTCCATCAATTTGGTCGGAGCATTCCTGAGATAGAGGGGAACAGGAGCGTCACTAGTCTGTTTTGCTACTTCAAGGGCCTGATTTATAGCCATATATGCAGAATTGCTCTTAGCCGATGAAGCAAGATATATGGTACATTCCGAAAGCGGGATACGCGCTTCAGGCATACCTATATTATGTACAATCCTAAAAGTGGCCTCTGCAAGCAGCAATGCATTCGGATTGGCAAGTCCAACATCCTCGGCAGCTGAAATGCAAAGCCTTCTTGCAATGAAAAGCGGGTCTTCACCACCGTCAAGCATCCTTGCAAGATAATAGACAGCAGCATTCGGATCAGAGCCCCGGATGCTCTTTATGAAAGCAGAAATGATGTCATAATGCATCTCGCCGTTCTTGTCATAAACGGCGACGTTCTCCTGGAGACATTCTGTAACCGTCTGGTTGTCAATGATTATCTCCGGTTTTCCAGCAAATGCTCCGGTAACGATTTCTACAATGTTCAGGAGTTTTCTGGCATCCCCGCCACTATACCTGAAAAGTGCCTCAGTTTCAAGCACTTTAATGTTTCTGGTCTTGAGGATGACATCTTCTTTCAGAGCCCTGTCAAGCAGTTTCTGCAAATCCTCGGAAACAAGGGACTTAAGCACGAATACCTGACATCGCGACAAAAGGGGAGTGATGACCTCGAAAGACGGATTCTCAGTAGTGGCTCCAATCAGAACAACTGTTCCGTCCTCCACGGCGCCAAGCAAGGCATCCTGCTGTGACTTGCTGAAACGATGAATCTCATCGATAAAAAGGATGGGGGATTCTCCGCTTGAAAAAAGCGACGAAGACCTGGCCCTGTCAATTACCTCACGGACTTCCTTGACTCCTGCACTTACGGCAGACAAGGTATGAAATTCACGCCCGAGAGATTTGGCGACAATACGGGAAAGGGTAGTCTTGCCAACTCCCGGAGGACCCCACAAAATGAATGATGAAAGATTGCCGCTTTCTATCATGTTACGCAAGATGCACCCCGGACCGATAAGATGCTGCTGCCCTACATAAGCATCCAGATTCTGAGGCCTCATCCTTTCCGGAAGAGGCGGCAGCATCCTGCTGCGTCCAATTTCATCCTGCCCGATTCTGTCCATTTAGATTTCTTTTGTATAAATACGACGGCGTTTGTGCTGCTCAGGCTCAAAAATGCCGAACATCTGCTGAATCTTGACATTTGTTTCAAGCTCCGCACTGGTTTCTGCATATTTGAAGCCCATATCCTTATATACCTGGAAAAGGTCCGTGAATATCATTGCATTCACACCTTTGCTCTGATAGTCAGGTCTGACTCCGACGAGCAGAAGGTCAAGAGTATCAGGTTTGCGGATGTACATATTCTTGACAAGGTGCCACCAGCCGGTAGGGAAGAGATTACCCCCACATTTCTGTAAAGCCTCTGATAATGAAGGCATTGCAACTCCGGCTGCTATCAACTCTCCCTGTTCGTTCTCTACAAAGGAAGCCATCCTCAGATCAAGTACGCTGAGATAGAACTTGACATACTGATCAATCTGTTTCTCAGAAAGAAGCGAGTATCCGTATAGATTGCAGTAGCACTCATTGATAAGATTGAAGAACTTCTGTCCGTAATTTTCCCTCTTAATGTCCCTATGAGTCAACTTCCTGACTTTCAAATTATAGCGCTGCTTTACAATTTCTGACATCTTGACGAATTTATCCGGCAGGACTTCAGGAATCGTGATACGGAATTCAAGCCAGTCAACCTCCTTGACCATTCCAAGCCTTTCCATGTGCACCATATAATAAGGATGGTTGTAGAGCATTGCCATGGTACCGAGCCTGTCAAATCCTTCAACAAGCATTCCTTCAGGGTCGAAATCCGTAAATCCGAGAGGTCCTGCAATATGTTCCATTCCACGCTCACGTCCCCATGCAATCACTTGATTTATAAGGGCTTCTGAGACTTCATAATCATCAATGAAATCAATCCAGCCAAATCTGACCTGTTTGGTTTTCCATGCCATGTTGGCTTTTGGATTCAGGATTGCAGCAACTCTTCCGACCAGTTTTCCGTCCTTGTATGCAAGAAAATAATCCGCATCACAAAATTCGAACGCAGCATTCTTTTTCTTGTCCAAAGTGTTGCGTTCGTCAACGGGCATTGTCGGTACGTAAAAGGCACTGCCTTTATAAAGTTTATTCGCAAATTTTGAGAATGTCCTTAAATCCTTATTCGTCTCAACTTTTTTAATCTGAACAGACATAGGTGATATGGTTTTGGTTTTGTACATTGGCAAAGTTAGAAAAAAATCTGCTTAATTGGGTTATTTTTGCTATTTTCGCACAATTTATGCGAGATGAAATATTAGAGGACGGGGCTGAATAATGTCCCGTACTACCCTCTCAATCGATTTATACAATTGATATTATGTTAACTAAAAGATAGGTCAACTGAAGCCTATCAGGTAAATGATAAGAAATCATGGCGAGAAAAAAACAGGAAATAATTCTCGAAAACGTAGTCATAGAGTCTGTTGCCGCTGAAGGCAAGGCACTTGCAAGAATTGACGGAACCGTTCTCTTCGTGCAATTTGCTGTTCCCGGTGACATTGTTGACGTGAAGGTCACCAAGAAAAAGAAAAATTACATGGAAGGTTACATCCTGAGGCTCGTCAAACCATCAGAGCACAGACTGGAACCATTCTGCAAGCATTTTGGAGTCTGCGGAGGATGCAAATGGCAGCCGCTTCCATATCAGATGCAGCTTCAGGCAAAACAGCAGCAGGTCTATGACCAGCTTGTAAGAATCGGCCACCTGACTGTTCCTGAAATCTCCCCGATTGTAGCTTCCGACAACACGACATATTACCGTAACAAGCTGGAATTCACATTCTCACAGCGTCGCTGGCTGAACGAAGGCGAAGATCCGGACTCATTCACTCCAGAAGAAAGATGCGGTCTGGGCTTCCATGTAGGACGCTTCTTCGACAAGGTTCTTGATATTGAAAAATGCTATCTGCAAAAAGAACCTTCCAATTCAATAAGGCTGTTCATCAAGAAATATGCGATAGATAACGGCCTGACTTTCTTTAACATACGAGAGCACGAAGGCTTCCTTCGCAACATGTTCATACGTACGACGGAAAAAGGCGAAGTGATGCTCATCATCTGCTTCTACCACGAAGATGTAAAGGCGCGCACTGCCCTGCTGGATGCCGTTTCTGAACAATTCCCTCAGATTGTCTCACTCTATTATGTGATAAATCCCAAGGCAAACGATTCAATTGCAGACCAGGAATGTATCCTGTACAAAGGAGACGAAGCCATATATGAAACCATGGAGAATCTGAGGTTCAAGATAGGTCCGAAATCCTTCTACCAGACCAACTCCCCTCAGGCATACAAACTATACTCCCTGGCACGGGAATATGCAGCGCTGACAGGTTCGGAAACGGTTTACGACCTTTATACAGGAACCGGGACAATCGCACAATTCGTTTCTGACAAGGCATCGAAAGTCATTGGTATTGAATATGTTCCGGAAGCTATCGAAGACGCCCGCGTGAATGCCCGCAACAACGGGATAACCAATTGCGAGTTCTTCGCCGGAGACATGAAGGACATTCTGACTGACGAGTTCGTTTCCGAACATGGAAAACCTGACGTAATCATCCTCGACCCGCCAAGAGCCGGCATCCACCCTGACGTGGCACAGGTGATTCTCAATGCCGCACCATCAAGAATGGTCTATGTAAGCTGCAATCCGGCTTCACAGGCACGCGACCTTGAAATTCTGTGCAAGGACTATCACATCACCGCAGTAAGGCCTGTAGACATGTTTCCGCACACCCATCATGTGGAAAATGTGGTAGCACTTGAGAGAAATTAATTTCTTAACTTATTATACGTAAAAATGGCAATCCAATTACTAATACTCGCTGCCGGCCTTTTGCTGATACTTCTCGGTGCAAACTATCTTGTCGAGGGTTCTTCTGCAGTTGCCAGAAAATTCGGAATAAGCGAATTCGTTATCGGACTTACAATCGTAGGAATCGGGACCTCTGCCCCGGAAATGGTTGTTAGTTTCCTCTCTTCCCTGCAGGGAAAGGCAGATATGGCAATCGGAAATGTAATCGGTTCAAACATATTCAATACCCTGCTGATTCTCGGTATCACTGCCCTCATCTCCCCTCTTGTCATAACAAGAAGCAACATGAAGAAAGATATTCCGATGAATATTTTTGCAACCGTTCTCCTGATTGTACTCGGAATGCATGGAACATTGTTCAACCTCGGGACCGATACTCTTACAAGATATGACGGAGCAATCCTTCTTCTTATTTTCATCTGGTATCTATATTCATGTTTCCATAACAAATCAGACGATGAAGAAAACCAGGAGGCGGCCAGGAAATCTCCTGCATGGCTTACGGTCCTTATGATTGTCGGAGGCCTGGCGGGTCTTGTCTTCGGAGGCCGGCTCTTTGTGAACTCGGCATCGGAACTAGCTAGAATATTTGGGGTTTCGGACAAATTCATTGCAATTACGGTGATGGCAGGCGGTACATCCATGCCTGAACTCGCTACTTGCGTCGTGGCTGCTCTCAAGGGCAAAGGACAGCTTGCCCTCGGAAACATACTCGGTTCCAACATTTCAAATATTCTGCTCATCCTCGGAGGTTCCGCTCTTATCAATCCCCTATCATTTTCAGGCATTACGGCAGTGGATCTTGCTACAGTCCTTGCTGCTGCCCTGTTCATTATGCTCAGTGCATGGATGTTCAGGAAGAACAAGCTTGACAGATTTGAAGGAGTGATTCTGCTTCTTGGAGAAGCTGCATATATGTGGTATCTGATTGCCAATATATAATTCATTGATAATAAACAAACTAAAATAACGTGTATTAACCCAAAAACAACAGTATCATGACATTTAAACCGACTGTTTATTCCCTCATAAATATTGCAACAGGAAGACGTTTGGAAGACAAGGGCTGGACTCTGGCCGATCCGGAGTGCAAGTCTCCAAGCCTTGTAAGGGCCGAATATGAAAAGAAAAACTTTACACCGAGAGAAGATCTCGACGGATTCTACAGATATGCGGACTGGCTCCCGATAAGAAAGACTCTGGCAGGTTCCTGTGCTCCACAGACATACAAATCAGAAGGTCTGGCTGCAAAGCTTGGACTGAACAACTTGTGGATAACATTCTCAGGCTACTGGCCGGAGAAAGGCGCATTCATGAAAACCTGCTCATTCAAGGAAACCGAAGCATATTCAGTTTGTGCAAGACTACCTGAGGGCAATGACAAGGTCATGGTTGTGGCTTCAGCAGGAAACACTGCAAGAGCTTTTGCAAAAGTCTGCTCTGACAACAAGATTCCTGTCCTGATATCAATCCCTTATGACAATATCAATGCGCTCTGGTTTACGGAGAAGCTTGACGATTGCGTAAAGATTATTGCAAGCCCTGCCGGGTCGGACTACTTCGATGCGATTGCACTTGCAGACATCACTTGCAAGAGCCCTATGT
>CALZOR010000007.1 GCA_945827785.1 uncultured Bacteroidales bacterium
ACAATGCAGAACAACAGATTGGAAATAATGGCCCCGGCAGGCAATTTCGAATGCCTGCACGCCGCCATCCAGGGCGGGGCCGATTCAGTATATTTCGGAGTGGAGAGGCTGAACATGCGCTCACACTCCGCAAACAATTTCAAGATGGAAGACCTTGGAGAGATAGTCAGAATCTGCTCCGAGGCGGGGGTCAAGACCTATCTCACCCTCAACATAGTCCTCTACAACGATGACCTTGAAGACATGAGGAAGACGCTTGATGCTGCAAAAAAAGCTGGCATCACCGCCGTCATAGCATCGGACATGGCAGCCATCATCTATGCCCGCCAGATAGGCGTCGAGGTTCACATTTCCACTCAGCTGAGCATTTCAAATGCAGAAGCCCTAAGGTTCTATGCCCAGTTTGCCGATGTGATTGTGCTGGCAAGGGAGCTCACCCTTCCTCAGGTGAAGGAAATCAGGGCAACTATCGACAACGAGAACATCTGCGGTCCTTCCGGGAGGCGCGTTGAAATCGAAATGTTCGCCCATGGAGCACTTTGCATGGCGATTTCCGGCAAATGCTATCTGAGCCTGCATGAGTACGGAGCATCAGCCAACCGCGGTTCCTGCTATCAGATATGTCGCCGGGGCTATCAGGTCAGGGATGTGGAGACAGGGAACGAACTGGTGGTTGACAATAAATACATAATGTCACCTAAAGACCTGTGTACCATAGAGTTCATGGACAAGATCATTGATGCGGGAGTCACAGTGTTCAAGATAGAGGGACGTGCCCGGTCTGCGGAATATGTCAAGAAGGTTGCCTCATGCTATCGCCGTGCAGCCGATGCTGTCTGCGAAGGACGCTACACTCCGGAGCTTGCCGCCACCCTCAAGGAGGAACTCTCGGAGGTGTTCAACCGGGGATTCTGGGACGGCTACTATCAGGGCGCCCGTCTGGGTGAGTGGAGCGAGGTCTATGGTAGCAAGGCCACAAAGAAAAAGGTCTATTGCGGCAAGGTGACCAACTGGTTCGGAAGGCTCGGGGTTGCGGAAATCCTTGTGGAATCCGCGTCTCTTAAAGTTGGAGACCGGATACTGATCATAGGCCCGACCTCCGGCGTTGTAGAATACACCGTCCCAGAAATCAGGGTGGACCTCAAGCCGGTTGACCAGGCCCCGAAAGGGACACTCTGCTCAATCCCTATTGACTGGTCCAAAGCCGCCCCCGGAGCAAGGGAAGAGCGCCAGGGCCTCTGCGGCGACGGATGTAGCGAAGCATCCTGCCGAGCCATCGAAGACGAGCGCCTTCGCCGCTCAGACAAGGTCTATCTATGGGAATAATACCTGACAGATACATGAGGGAACTTTCGCGAATGATGCGGGAGGGTTTTCAGAGATATGAAGGAACAAGAGTCGGAGGATGGCTGGCACTGAGCCCGCTGCTGGTCTTCCTCGGGGTCTATCTGCTGTCGTCGGTGCTGGCCGGAGATTTCTACAAGATTCCGGTTTCATCGGTATTCCTGATTGCCTCTGTCTGGGCCGTATTTATATGCCGGGGAAAGACCATAGAGGAGAAAATCGCGGTGTTTTCCAAGGGAGCCGGTGACAAGAATGTGCTTCTGATGATATGGATATTCGTCCTTGCAGGTGCCTTCGCCGCCACAGCCAAACAGATTGGAGCTATTGACGCCACGGTCAATCTCACCCTCAGAATCCTCCCAGGGAAGCTGCTCTATGCCGGTCTCTTCCTTGCTTCATGTTTCATTTCCATGTCGGTGGGAACCAGTGTCGGGACCATCGTTGTCCTGGTGCCCATTGCTGCCGGAATCGCCTCTGAAATCGGGGTCGGAGTGCCCTTTATCACTGCCATCATAGTCGGTGGCGCCTTCTTCGGAGACAATCTCTCCTTCATTTCCGACACCACAATCGCTGCCACCAGAACGCAGAACTGCTCGATGTCGGATAAATTCAAGGCCAACCTCAGCATTGCAGCGCCCGCAGCTGCCGCTGTTGCAGTTATTTATATAATTATGGGGTCTTCGGTCAGCTTTTCTCCGCAGGCCGGTGCCGTGGACTGGGTACTGCTGATTCCATATATCCTCATCATCGCCCTGTCCATCTCCGGGATGAACGTCTCGGCCGTGCTGCTGTGCGGACTGACGGTAAATGTAATTATCGGATTTGTGAGGAATCTCGTCGGCTGGAGCGACTTTCTCGGAGCTGTCGGAAGCGGCATCAGCGGAATGGGTGACCTGATTATCGTGACATTGCTTGCCGGAGGAATGCTTGAAGTCATCCGGGAATGCGGAGGACTTGACTTCATCGTAGGCAGTCTGACAAAGCACGTCAAGGGCAAACGGGGAGCAGAGCTCAGCATTGCCGGCCTTGTTTCGCTGGCAAACCTTTGTACGGCAAACAACACAATAGCCATAATCACAACAGGAAGAATCGCCCGCGAACTGACTGAAAAATTCGGGCTGGACCCTCGGAAAAGTGCCAGCATACTTGATACCTTTTCATGCCTTGTGCAGGGCCTGATTCCCTACGGTGCCCAGCTTCTGATGGCATCCGGGCTTGCCGGCATCTCTTCTGTTTCGATTATTTCCTACCTCTACTATCCTTTTGCACTGGGCATCATCGCCTTTGCCGCAATCATTTTCCGCTTTCCACGCCGCTACAGTTGATTGTCACGATTCTGAACCATGGGCCTGGATAACGACAACGGGAACGACTATGGACCGGGCTTATGAGAGTGAAGTAATGCGAAGAACTGATGTGGTTGAAGATGTGATTCGGTATGCCTGGTCAATCCGCAAGGAAAGAAGGGCAGCACAACGGCCTGAGGCTGCCTCTTCCTGATTCTGAGCATTGACAAGAAGGACAGCTCCGACCTTGTCGGCAGCATCATATTTCAAATCGGTGAACATGTCGCTCAGAAGCTTCCGGCCGTTCAGCCCGAGAGGACGCATCCAGTCACCGCTGCGCCAGCGTCTGAGCACAAACGGGAACTTAAGATGCTCAGCATCAAGCACCACAACCCCTTCGGGCTGTTTTATAGGCATACCGCTTTGCCACTGTACGACCTCCACAAGGAACCTGCGTCCATTGAAATTATAGATTCCCGGGGCTCTGACAGCCATGATATCTTCCGAATAAACCTCATTTCCCTTCAAACTTACATCAAGAACTCCCCTGCCGGTCTGAAGGACATGGGTTGCTGAAGAGAAGGTCTTGCCGGAAAAAGTACGCCCGGAAACCAGAAGATTCTCAAGCGATGACAACTGGGCTGAATTGAAACCATATGGAGACAATATATAATATAAAAGGTATCTCCACTGCGGAAAAGACAGAAGGACCTCGACATTCACCTTCACTCCTTCCAAAGTCCGTCTCACCCCCTCCAAATCCTGCCCATCTCCCTCCACGGGAGGAAGCGTCATCATAGCACCGTCCTCATGTACGACAACCCTTGAAGCGGCCTCCTTACACCAATCCTCAACAATCGAAGCGGCATCATTGAAATAGGAAATCTCCCGGTTGAATGTCTGTATGAAGGAAGGATTCAAGCGCTCGAACTGAGGAAATACCTCGTTGCGGATGCGGTTGCGCTTGTAGTCAGATGAAAGATTTGAACTGTCATTCCTGTATTTTATACCCCAGGAAAAGGCATATCCCTCTATCTGCTTGCGGGTAAAACCCAGCATCGGACGGACCAAAACAGTTTTACGGCCGGATATTCCCTCTTCGGATGCACAGTCCCCGAAAGGAAAGTCCGAAACTAGTTGCATTCCCGTGATTCCATCCAGGCCAGTTCCACGCAAAAGATTGAGCATCAACGTCTCAGCATTGTCATTGGCATTGTGAGCCACGGCCGTGAAAGCATATCTGCATTCGCGGCAAAGGTCAGCGAACCACCGGTATCGAAGCTCCCGGGCCGCCATTTCAATGCTTACCGAATGTTCCGAAGCATAGCCTTCGGTTTCAAACGAAGCCAGATGCAGTTTAACCCCATGCCCGGCTGCCCAAGCCTCAACGAGTGCCTGGTCTCCGTCACTTTCGGCTCCCCGCAAATTGAAATTGCAGTGCGCAATGGCAAATTCGCCCTCGCATGAGCGCTGGAACAGGTCTGCCATGACCATGGAATCCACGCCTCCGCTGACGGCAACGAGCATCTTTGGCCCACACTTGCCATCAAACGAAGAGGCTGACCAATTTTCATTGACCAGCCCCCTCAAT
This sequence comes from uncultured Bacteroidales bacterium, assembly GCA_945827785.1. Taxonomy (GTDB): domain Bacteria; phylum Bacteroidota; class Bacteroidia; order Bacteroidales; family UBA932; genus Cryptobacteroides. The sequence continues at coordinate 4,222 of CALZOR010000007.1, forward strand.
TCATCAATTATTTCAGAAAAACGCCTGAGCATCAGTCTTAGTTCTTCTTGCTTGCAATTGTATAGGTGAATCCGAATGCAAGGGACTCTTTGAACTGTACAAGAGGTCCGGCACCTTTGTTAGCCCATCCGTTTGCACCCCATTTTTCATTGTATTTCGCGCTCTTGCTGCACCTCTTGTCATAAGCTTCTGTGCTGAACATCACCATATCATCATAGATGAGGTTAGTGGTGAGGGTAAGAGAGAAATACTTGGCAATCTTCCAGTCGAAACGGTTGTCCCAGTTGATACGTGGACACGGATTGGTCTTGTGATTCTTGAGGTAATCCTCGAAAAGGACAATCTGGGTTGAATAGGCGAAATTGTCATTGACATTCACCTTTATATCAATCTTCAGCTGGGCACCGAATTCGAAGCGGGCGCTACGATAGAACTTGTCTCCTATTGCCTCATTCTGTTCTGCACTGCTGAGAGCGGCATATTCCGCAGTAGCCTTGTAGGCATCGACATCTTCGATTGTCTTTCCCTTCTTGAGCTGCATACCGTAAGCAGTCCTGAGCTTCTTGTCAGTCACGATTACATAACCTCCTGTCAAAGGTGCAAAGTTGACGGCAAGCCATTTGGTCGGGGTATAATCGATACCGAGAGCGAGGTTAGTGTAGGCCGGTGCAAGGAAATTTGACTTCAGTACCCTGGCATCCCTCCAAAGCTCTTTCTGGACCTTTTTGTCAAGAGCATCCAGACCCGGAAGATTTCCCTGAGCATCCTTGTACGAATCCGGTACGGACGGAGTCTTGTAGTCCCATCCCCTTGTAAACTGCGACTTGAAATCGAAGTTGGCAGAGAAATAGAGATATTTGGTGGAAGGAGCCTTGTAACCCCATTTACTCTCAAGATAGATGCGGTCGGTGCTCTTCTGGAGCAGAGGTTTTGAAGATGAATAGAGGACTCCGAAATCGAGCTGGAGTCGGTTGTTCCAAATCATGTCATCCTTCTTGTAGTTTGCATTGCCATCAATGAAAGCGGCAAGCGAGAAGGTATTGTCTCCACCGGCAGCCCAGTTGGTAAGACTTGTCTGACCTATATTGAGATTTGTCTTGAGAGACTCGGACCAGTAGTTAGGCTTCTTGACTTCAGGCTTAGCCTCAGGAGCCTGGGATACGGTTCTTGCAGCTTCAGCGGCAGCCTTCTGAGCTTCTGTAAGTTCTTGTGCAGCAGCACCTAAAGAAATAATAGCTGCAAAAAAAGCAATAAAAATTCTTTTCATAGTGTGTTTTGATTCTTTAATATGACATAGCGAAGAGAACCCTCTGATGTGAAGGCTTGCCGGTGTAGATGCACTTGCCTTCCTCGACGCATACTGCGCTGTCCATAGGGATGCAGCGGATTGTCGCCTTGGTCTCTTCCTTGATTTTCTCTTCGGTCTCCTTGGTGCCGTCCCAGTGGCAGAGCAGGAAGCCTCCCTTGGTAATTTCTTCCTTGAACTCCTCCCATGTGTCCACCTTGCGGATATTGTCATCCCTGAATTTGAGGGCTCTTGCATAGATATTATCCTGAATATCAACAAGCAGGTCCTCGATTCTCTTTGCAAGACCTTCAACCGGCACGGATATCTTCTCAAGAGTATCACGACGGGCAATTTCCACGGTACCGTTAGCAAGGTCGCGGGCACCGACTGCAAGGCGTACAGGAACTCCCTTGAGCTCCCACTCCGCAAACTTGAAGCCCGGACGGAGGGTGTCGCGGTCGTCAATCTTCACGCTATGGCCATGAGCCTCAAGTTCAGCCTTGAGTTCGCTCATCTTTTCGAAGATTGCCCTGTTGCCTTCCTCGTCTTTTCCGACGATTGGGACGATAACTACCTGAATCGGAGCAAGTTTCGGAGGTAGTACGAGTCCGTTGTCGTCTCCATGAGCCATGATCAGCGCACCCATCAGACGGGTTGAAACTCCCCATGAAGTTGCCCACACATATTCCTGCTTGCCTTCCTTGTTGGTGAATAGTACATCGAAAGCCTTTGCAAAGTTCTGTCCGAGGAAGTGGGAGGTTCCTGCCTGGAGAGCCTTTCCATCCTGCATCATGGCCTCGATGGTCATGGTGTCCAGGGCTCCTGCGAACCTTTCATTAGGACTTTTATGGCCCACAACTACAGGAAGCGCCATCCAGTTGCGCGCGAAATCGGCATAGACATTCACCATCTTGGTTGCCTCAGCAATTGCCTCCTGCTCAGTTGCATGGGCAGTGTGACCTTCCTGCCAGAGAAACTCGGCTGTCCTGAGGAAAAGGCGAGTACGCATTTCCCAGCGAACAACATTTGCCCACTGGTTGCACAAAATCGGAAGATCGCGCCATGATGTAACCCAATTCTTGTATGTATTCCAGATTATGGTTTCCGAGGTTGGCCTTACCACGAGCTCCTCTTCAAGCTTTGCAGACGGATCCACAACCACCCCCGGGCCGTCAGGATTGGCCATGAGACGATGATGTGTCACTACAGCACACTCTTTTGCGAATCCCTCCACATGCTCCGCCTCACGACTGAGGAAAGATTTCGGGATGAAAAGAGGGAAATAAGCATTCTGATGTCCGGTATCCTTGAACATTTTGTCGAGGACGCTCTGCATCTTCTCCCAAATAGCATATCCGTATGGTTTTATGACCATACAACCCCTTACTGCTGAACGCTCTGCGAGGTCAGCCTTAACTACCAGATTGTCGTACCACTGAGAATAATTCTCGGATCTTTTGGTAACCTCTTTTGCCATTGTTTATTGTTTTTGTATTTTTTTATTTCTATCATTGCACTTGCTTGGACTTGCAGGCCCTGCAAAAAACGGCAAGATTCTTGTAAATACCAAGCAGGTTGCAAAGATATGAATTTTATCGGAATTACAGGTATTTATGCAACCGACACCTTATTAAATAATATAAATGGAGGTTATTTTTATGAAAAGAACAGTTGGACTACTGGTTTCCGCAGCGGCGATACTTCTGTCTTCGTGCGGGACAACTGCCCGATATGCTTCTTCAGACAACGGGCAGAGATTTCAGGATGGAATCTACGGCACAACTCCATCATTCCGGACCAAGGCCGAGAAAGAACTCGGCAAACAGGCCGCAGATGCCCTTATCGAAAAGACTCAGGCTTCAGAGATATATCTTTTCGGCGATAAGAAAGACACCGTCATCATTCCGGACAACATGGCTGCAAAGATCAAGCTGAACACCCAGGAAGGCACGAGCGTGACGGTCGTGAATGTCGAGAATCTGTATGAATGGGATTTCTATAATCCTTATGACATCCGTAACTCATACTGGTACGGATATGGACCATATTATTCATGGACCTACAGTCCATGGAGATACCGATATGACCCATGGTACTATGGATTCAGCCCGTTCTATCGCGACCCATGGTATTACGGACACTATTATTATGGATTCTATGATCCTTTCTATTTTGACCCATGGTATGGATTCCGCGACCCATGGTATTACCACCACCATGGATGGTACGACCCGTTCTATCACGACCACCATCATCACCACCCTGCACCTCCGAAGAGGGATGTCTATCACGGTTCACGTGCGAATGCCGGATTCACACAGGCAGGATCGGGAAGGGTTTCAGCAAACGGAGGCAGCTCATACGCAACAAGCCAGCGAGTTGCGGGCACGTCAAGGTCTGAGGCGGCAGGTGCTTCACGCAGCGGAGCGGTACGTCAGGGAAGTTCGGCACCTGTAAGGCAGGGAGCCGCCTCGACAAATCCGACGAGGGTATCATCTGCCGGAAGGACCGGAGCAAGCGCATCTGCAAGCAGGGTTACCTCTGCGACGAGGACTGGCAGCACAGCCACAAGGCTTACCGCCTCTACAAGGACCACTGCGACTACTGTCCGGACCACGGCAACGACCTCAAGGGCGACCGCAGGAACCACGACAAGACCTGCAACAGTTTCAGGCACGACGACCTCAAGGGCGGTGGCTGGCACGGCATCAAGGACCACGGCAACGACCTCAAGGGCCACGGCAGCAACAAGACCGGCAACAACCTCTGCATCAACCAACTACAGAAGGCCAACAAGTTCATCATCTTCTTCAGCCAGCGGTTCATATTCAAGGAGTTCTTCTTCCGGCAGTTCGTCAGGCTATACAAGAAGCAGTTCGTCAGGCTACACCAGAAGCAGCTCATCGTCTGGCAACAACAGTTCGTCATCGAACTATTACAGGAGTTCTTCATCTTCGTCAAGCTACAACAGAAGCTCTTCGTCGTCAGGCAGCTCATACTCACGCAGTTCGTCAAGTTACAGCGGCGGATCATCGAGAGGCAGCTATTCGGGAGGCGGAAGCAGCAGCGGAGCAAGCCGCAGCAGCGGTGGCGGCAGTTACAGACGCTGACCGCATCAGCCAATCAGATAACTGTATGACAGGCTGCATGACAGCCTGAAAATTTCAGAAAATTTAACAAGCACAATATGAAAAAGACATTAATGACTATTTTTCTCTCGGCGGCAGCAATCGGTGCACTGAACGCACAGACTGTGGGGGACGCGCTGACCCTGAGCGAGAACAATTACGAGGGGACAGCGAGGACGATTGCGCTTGGAGGAGCGGTCACGGCGCTTGGCTCTGACCTCGGATCGATCACTATGAACCCGGCAGGAAGCGCCGTAGCCGGATATTCACAGATTACCATTTCCCCGGGGTTTTCTTTCTGCTCAACAATGGCTCAGGGAGTGACACCGGCGGAAAACGGATGGCAGCCATCAAACAACTACTTCCAGAGCAAGATGCAGAGCAGCCGCACCAGATTCATGATTCCGAATCTCGGATTCACGTTCAACATTGATACAGGACGCAAAAGCGGCCTTAAGGGAGTCACATTCGGCTTTGTAATGAACGGCACCAACACATGGAATGAAGACGTCTATGCCAAAGGCACCAACGACAGGACAACATTCCTCGGAGCCATGGCAAGCGGAGCCGACGGATTCACCCCGGACCAGCTTATGAGCGACGATGCATTCAACAACGTCCCTTGGAGCGCAGCCATCGGCTACTACACAGGCATGATCAGCCATATCGGGGATAACAGGTACATCGGAGCGACAGAAATGCTTGTCGGTGGCAGCATAAGCATGCCGGGCACAATCAACCAGCAGTTCGGAATGACAAAGACAGGCGGCAAGTACGACTACCTCTTCAATGTCGGGTTCAACATCTCGGACTTCATCTACCTCGGCGCCAACATCGGCATAACATCGGCCTCATATACCTACTCACAATACATGAAGGAATCGGCCGTAAATTTTGAAGACTTCGAAATCAAGATGGTGGACTCGGAAGGAAAAGAGTTGGTTTCGTATTTCAACGAAATGACCTACAAGTCGGCCTATACTCTGAACTCTACGGGAGTATATGGCAAATTCGGTCTCCTTGTTACTCCTGTCAAGGGTCTTAGGCTTGGAGCGGCAATCCAGACTCCGACCTACAATGCCATAAAAGATACCTTCAAAGAAAGCGGACAGGCTCAGTTCAAAGGACCTGACGGAGGAAACTACAACGAAAGCAGTCCGGATGGTGAAAGCAGCTATGCCCTGACGTCTCCTTTCAGGGCAAATTTCGGAGCAGCCTACACCTTCGGGCGCCTGGGATTCATAAGTGCAGACTATGAAGTGTGCAACTACGGCAGCATGCAGTACAAAAACGGCCTGTACACCGACAGAGAGCAGATCCAGGCCATCAACGATGAGATTCGGACCATCTACGGACCATCCCACTCTGTGAGGTTAGGAGCCGAAATAAAACCTTTCAGTGCTCTTGCACTCAGGGCCGGCTACGGACTGACCACGGCTCCTGAAAAGAAGAGCGTGTTCGGCAATGACATCCCGAGAGTAATGAACCAGCATGTTTCATTTGGAATCGGATTCAGCTCTAAAGGTTCGTTCTTCATGGACCTGGCGGCAAGATATGAATTTGTCAATGCGCTGCATGTCAACACCTACAACGACTACATCTTCAGCGAAGACGCCAGCGGCGAAACCTTTGTCGATGTCAACGACATGGCTCCTGTTCTGCACGTGAAGAGAAATCCGTGGAAAGCGGTCATGACTCTCGGATGGAGGTTCTGAGTTGAGACTCCGTCCTGTTATAAATCAGGATACAGAAACAAAATTGAGTCCGGACCCTCGTTGAAAAGCAGGTCCATGGCGGACAGATTTGATTTGAAGCCGTACTTTCGAGAAAAGACCTGGAAGTACGGCTTTTCTATTCCAAGGTCGGAAAGAATTGTATCGGGGCGTTTCGGATGGATGTTCTCACGCAGGTCCTTGCACAAGACAGAACCGGAAAGGAAACTATCCGAAACCGCCACATCGGGATAGGACTGATAGTTGGGAGAGTATTCTTCCGTCCTCCTGAGGTCCACGGCAAGGCCGAAATGCCTGATGAAAAAACTCAGCAAATCCATGTTAAGCTCCAGCAGCGTCTCCTTCCCGGAGTCAAGGATAGCAAAGAGTTCGTCCTGATAGTACTCGAAATAGGCAGAGGTTCTGTAGGCGGATACGATGGCGCGTTTATGCTGCATCAGCCATGGCCTGGAATAGTCTATGCGCACCCTGTCAATCGGTATCTTCCGTCCGCCTTCATGGACGACCGGAACAGACAGGTCCTGAACCCCGTCGGCGGCATAGAAGCGGCATCGGTTGCGGTAGGACTGCTTCTGAAAATTCTCACATGCCTCGACATAGACCACAGAAGGAATCAAAGGCGAAGACGGAATCTGTCTCCTGTCTTCGCCTTTGTAGGATTTGAGCCCTCCCATCTGCGATGCGATTGCCGCAAAATATGATACGGGAGGGAAATATGCTGTTGTAAGAATCAGCGGCATCAGTCGATATTGCCTTTCGTTTCGCTTGACATGCCCCTGATGATACCCCTCTTGGAGTTTCTTACGAACTCGAGGATGGTATCCCTCTCTTCCGACTGAGGGAAACCCGACTCGATCTTTGCAAGAGCATCCGAAACGTTCATGCTCGAGTTGTAGATGATGTCATACATGTCCTTGATGTTGCGGATCTGGTCAGATGTGAATCCGCGGCGGCGCAGTCCGACGATATTTACGCCGGCGTATGAAATAGGGTCACGTCCACAGAGCACGTAAGGCGGAATGTCCTTGTTGATCTTTGAACCGCCGCCAACGAAGGCATGCTTTCCGATCTTTGAGAACTGGTGTGCCATGGTGCCACCTCCGAGAGTTGCCCACTCATCGACGTCAGTTTCACCGGCGATGCCGACATAGCTGACAAGGATACAGTGGTCACCGACAGTACAGTCGTGTGCGACATGGGTATATGACATCAGCAGAACGTTGTTGCCGATTTTTGTGACTCCCTTGCCGCTGGCCTTGGTACCCCTGTTGATGGTTGCACATTCTCTGATATTGACGTTGTCACCGATTTCAACATAGGTGACCTCTCCATCGAATTTGAGATCCTGAGGTACGGCGCCGATAACTGCTCCGGGGAATACGCAGCAGTTCTTGCCCATCTTGACGTAATTGAAAATTGTTGCATGAGGAAGAATGCGGCATCCATCGCCGATTTCTACGAATTCCTCAATGTAGGCATATGGGCCGACTTCGACATTTTCTCCGAGTTTCGCATTCGGATGAACTGTTGCGAGAGGATGAATCTTTGCCATAAAAGTAAGATATTTAATTATTTATTGAGGCTTTCCCTGACCATGCGGGCAGCCTTGGTATTGATGCCGTGACCTGATTTCTCGGCAGTTATCTTTGCTTTGAGAAAACCGCCGGCAAGTCTCATATCGCCGATGAGGTCAAGGAGTTTGTGCCTTGCACATTCATTGCTGAAACGCAGGGTAAGATTGCTCAGATAGCCGTCTTCCCTGACAGAAAGGGCCGGAACGTTGAAGAGCTTGGCCATTTTGTCAACCTGCTCCTTAGATACCGGATGCTCCACAATCACGATTGCATTGTCAACGTCGCCACCCTTGACCAGGCCATTATTGAAAAGGAACTCGATTTCATGGAAGAAAACGAAGGTGCGGCAGATACCGATTTCTTCTGCATAGACAACCTCCGGATTCCACAGTGCATGCTGAACTCCGAGAACGCGTGAATTGAAATCAACCATTATGTCATAGGAGAACTCTTCTGCCGGTTCGATTCTGACCATCGAGCCTTTTTCCTCGTTGCGGATTTCAATCGTCTCCTTGATTTCGACATATTTACGCGGCTCATCCTGAGTCTCAAAGCCGTCTTTCCAGATTGCATCTATATATGGTTTGGCGCTTCCGTCAAGAATCGGCACTTCAATATTGTCTATCTCTACAAGCGCATTGTCCACTCCCATTCCGGTAAGGGCAGAAAGCAGATGCTCGATTGTCGCAACGGCAGCCACCTTCCCGGTGATTGTCGTGCTTCTTGCCGTATTTGAAACGTTTTCGGCAAGCGCATCCACATACGCATCTGGCCCGAGATCGGTCCTTATGAAACGGATTCCGGTATTCACTGGTGCCGGATTGATTGTCATGTGCGCTGTCCTTCCTGTATGAAGGCCCTTGCCCTGGAAAGAATAGCTTTTTCTGAGTGTCTGTTGAAACTGCATGAACTTTATTGTTTCGTTCTGATAATTAATAGCCTGCAAATATAGTCATTTTTTTTGATATGCTATTTTTTGCCTGCTTTCTTGAACTGGGCATAGCTTCTCATATAGTCCATATATGGAATTGCAGGAGATCCCATGAAGGCCTGTCCCTCCTTTTTGACGCTCCCCTGAAGACCGGCCTGTGCCCCGAATGAGGTATTGTCCGCAACGGTGAGGTGACCTGCTATGCCGACCTGGCCACCGAGGATGCAGTGGCGACCGATTTTGGTCGAGCCGGCAATTCCGGACTGGCCTGCCATCACTGTGTTTTCGCTGATTTCCACATTGTGGGCTATCATGCAGAGGTTGTCGATCTTGACTCCCCTGTGGATGATGGTTGATCCCATCTGGGACTTGTCAATGGTCGTATTGGCTCCGATTTCAACGTCGTCTTCGATGATGACATTGCCCGTGTGCTCGATTTTCTTCCATGTGCCGTCCTCGAGAGGGGCAAAGCCGAATCCGTCAGCTCCGATGACTGCGTTCGAGTGGATGATGACGTTGTTGCCTATCTGCATGCCGGGATAGATTCTGACGCCCGGATAGATGATGCAGTGCGAACCGATTGTAACGCCGTCGCCGACATAGACATTTTCATATATCTTGGTGTAATCCCCCACCCTGGCTTTCTTTCCGATATATGCGAAATCTCCGACATATACTTTTTTTCCAAGCCTTGCCGACATGCGCACGCGGCTGCGCAGGCCGCGGTAACGTTTGTAGGAACGTTTTTTTGCCGTAACATAGTCCAGAAGGGATGCAACGGCAGCATAAGCGTCCTCGACGCGTATCATCGTTGCGCTTACCGGCTTCTGTGGAACAAAGCTATTGTTGACAATTATGATGTCCGCCTTGCACTCATAGACATAGTTTTCATACTTGGGATTTGCAAAAAAACAGATTGCTCCGCTTTTCCCGCTTTCGATTCTTGCGAAGGTGGTGACTTTGGCCTGTGGGTCACCCTCGACAGTGCCGCCGAGGATTTCCGCGATTTCCTTTGCTGTAAATTCCATTTCCTTAAGGTTCAGGTATTTTAGATTTTGTATATTCTGATTTTATTCGTACATTTGCGCCGTGAGAATGATTCAGGGGGCAAAGATGCCCCCTTATTTTATACATAAGGTCATCAGCGATATGAACGTTACAGAAATAGCAGATGCAATAAAAGAGCCAATCGTTGCACGCGGGTTGTATATTATTGAAATTACTGTCAGCAAGGACAATGATGTGGAGATTGTAATCGACTCGGAAGAAGGGATTGTGGACCTCGAGGACTGCGTGGAAATCAGCCAACGTTTCGAGGAATGCTTTGACAGGGAGAAGGAAGATTACTCCATTACCGTCACCTCTGCCGGTCTCGACCAGCCATTCAAGGCGTTCAGACAGTTCGAGAAGGCCGTAGGCAGCGAGGTCGAGGTGGCTCTCAAGGGGGGAAAGAAGTTCATCGCCCTGCTTTCTGCTGCCGACCGGGAAGGCATAGAATTGAAATACACCGTTCGCGAAGCAGTTGAGGGCAGCAAGAAAAAACAGAATGTGGAGCACAACGACCGCTTCCTGATGGAGGATATAAACTGGGTGAAACCATCCATTAAATTTGAATGACAGAAACCTTTCCTCTGCCATATCGGGCGATAGAAGAAACCAACCCTCTGTCATATCGGGCGGAGTACTAAGTGCGAAGTCGAGATATCTGAAAATGTAATAATAAAAACAATAAAACAATGGAAAAAATTGAGCTTAAAGACGCTTTCGCTGAGTTCAAGAATCAGAAGAACATCGATAGACCTACGATGATGGGTGTGCTCGAGGATGTTTTCAGAACTCAGATTGCCAAAACCTATGGTTCGGCAGACAATTTCGATGTCATCATCAACATCGACAAGGGAGACTGCGAGATTTACTGGAACAGGGAGGTCGTAGAAGAGGTGGAAGACCCTATCACCCAGATTTCACTCAATGAGGTGAATGCTGACGGCGATGATTACGAACTCGGCGAGACTTTCGCAAAGAAAGTCGAGCTCAAGGATTTCGGCCGCAGGGGTATCCTCAACATCAGGCAGAATCTCCAAGGAAGAATTATGGACATCGAGAAGGCAAACCTCTACAATAAGTATGTAGGCAAGATCGGAGAGATCTTCACCGGCGAGGTTTACCAGCCATGGGCCAAGGAGGTCCTCCTTCTGGATGAGGAAGGCAATGAGCTCAAACTCCCTAAGGCAGAGCAGATTCCTGGGGAGCACTTCAAGAAGAACGACACCGTGAAGGCAATCATCAAGAACGTGGAGATGAAGAACAACACCACTCCTTACATCGTTCTTTCCAGGACAAGCCCTGAGTTCCTCCAGAAACTTTTCGAGCAGGAGGTTCCTGAGATTTATGACGGACTTATCACCATCAAGAAGGTTGTCCGCATCCCGGGAGAAAGGGCAAAGGTTGCCGTTGAGTCTTATGACGAGAGAATCGACCCGATCGGAGCATGTATCGGTGTGAAAGGTTCACGTATCATCAGCATCGTCCGCGAGCTCCGCAACGAGAACATTGACGTTATCCAGTGGACCAGCAATACCCAGCTCCTTATCCAGAGGGCCCTCAGTCCGGCAAAGATTTCCTCAATCGTAATCGGAGGCGAGGATGACAAAATCAAGGTTTACATGCACCCGGACGAGGTAAAGAAAGGTATCGGAAAGGGTGGATGCAACATCCGTCTTGCAAGCATGCTCGTAGGAAAGGAAATCGAGGTTTGGAGAGAGCTTCCTAAGGGCGACGAGGCTGATGCCGAGGAGGATGTATTGCTCAGCGAGTTCTCTGACGTGATTGACGAGTGGGTTATCGAGAAACTTCAGAACATCGGCTGTGACACGGCCAAAAGCGTTCTGGCCCTCTCCCCTGCAGACATCGCGAAGAGAGCAGACCTGGAGGATGAGACCGTCGAAGAAGTGATGGACATTCTCCGCTCCGAGTTCGAGGACGAGTAGTCCCGTGTCATGAGCGAAGTGTTGTGTTATCGGACGGATTTCTCCACGCGCTTCGCTTGGTCGAAATGACATTGCTGTCATTTCGGGCGACCTGAGAGAGTCGGGAAATCCATTGAAAATAAAAATAAAAACGGGGGTAATATATGGCAGAAATAAGAATAAGCAAACTTGCAAAGCAGTTCAGCATCGGAGTACAGACACTTGTTGATTTTCTCAATGAGAAAGGTGCCGGACTTGGTACTGATCCGAATGCCAAGATTTCGGATGAGTATCTTCCGGCCATCGAGGCTAAATTCGGTGAAGACCTGAAACTTAAGAAAGACGCGGAGAACGTTGTCATCAAACTCAAGGACATCGTTGAACGCGGTGCGAAAAAGAAAAACGAGCAGGAAGAGGAGGAAGAAATCGTAGAAAAGGAAATCGTAATCAAGACCAACGCTCTCAACAGCGAGGCTGCGCCTGCTGTCGAGAAAAAACCGGAACCGGAGCCGGCACCAGCAAAGCCAGCTGCACCGGTTGTGGAAAAACCTGTTGCTGAGAAGGTTGAAGAAAGCAAGCCTGAAAAGAAGCAGGAAGAAGGTGGTCTGAAGATTCTCGGTAAGATTGACCTCAACAAGCCCGCAAAACCTTCAACACCTGAGAAACCGGCAGAAAAACCGGTTGTGGAGCCTGAGCCTGTGAAACAGGAGAGTGCCGAAGCTGAAGCTCCCGCCAAGACCCCGGCGGCTGAAGCACCGAAGGAAGAAAAGCCTGCGGCAGCCGTAAAAGAGGAGCCTAAGCCAGAGGTTCATCCTGAGCCACGCGAAATCAAGGTTCAGGTCGAGAAACTCCAGGGACCTAAGGTTGTGGACAAGATAGACCTTTCCCAGTTCGACAAGAAAAAGAAGAAAAGGGAGAGAATCGAGAAAGGCGGAAGGGAAAAAGTCGATGTCTCGAAGGTCGATGCTTCCGGCAATCCAAAGAAGGACAAGAACAAAGGAGGCAAGGACCAGAAATTCTCAGGCAAGGGTGCTGAGCAGCAGGCTTCCGGCAAGAACAACAAAAAGAGCCGCCGCGACCGTGGCGGGGAGAAGTTCAAGCCGGCAATGACCGAGGCAGAGGCAGAAGAGATGCAGAAGGAAATCCAGAAGCAGATCAAGGAGACCTACGCCCGCATGAATGAAGGCAAGAGCAAGAACAATTTCGGAGCAAAGCACAGAAAGGAGAAGAGGGAGCTTGCATCACAGAGGATGCAGGAGGAGATGGAGCTCCAGCAGATGGAGCAGAAAGTGCTGAAAGTCACCGAGTTCGTGACCGTGAACGACCTTGCGACCCTTATGAACAACACCCCTGTCACCAAGGTTATTGCAGCATGTATGAGTCTTGGCATGATGGTTTCCATCAACCAGAGGCTCGATGCGGAAACCCTCGTGCTCGTTGCTGAGGAGTTCGGATACGAAGTGGAATTCGTGACTGCAAACCTCACGGAGGCGATAAACCAGAGCGAGGAGGACGCAGACGACAGACTTGAGTCAAGACCTCCGGTGATTACCGTCATGGGTCACGTCGATCATGGTAAGACATCCCTTCTGGACTACATCCGCAAGGCTAATGTGATTGCCGGTGAGGCCGGTGGTATCACCCAGCACATCGGTGCATACAACGTGGAGCTCTCTGACGGAAGACACATCACCTTCCTCGACACCCCTGGTCACGAGGCCTTCACGGCGATGCGTGCCCGCGGAGCAAAGATGACCGACCTTGCAATCATCATCATCGCTGCCGATGACGCAATCATGCCACAGACCATCGAGGCAATCAACCATGCACAGGCTGCAGGCGTTCCTATGGTCTTCGCTATCAACAAGATAGACAAGCCGGGAGCCAATCCGGACAAAATCCGCGAGCAGCTCGCCAACATGAACATCCTCGTAGAGGACTGGGGCGGAAAATACCAGTGCCAGGAAATCTCTGCTAAGAAGGGTATCAACGTGGACAAGCTCCTGGAGAAGGTTCTTCTGGAAGCTGACCTGCTTGAACTCAAGGCAAACCCTTATCGCAGGGCTTCGGGTGCCGTAATCGAGTCTTCGCTCGACAAGGGCCGCGGATATCTTGCTACCATCCTCGTGCAGAACGGAACGCTTCACGTCGGAGACATCATGCTCAGCGGCTGCTACACCGGACGTGTCAAGGCCATGTTCAACGAGCGTGGACAGAAAGTCGAGGAGGCAGGTCCTTCAACTCCTGTTTCAGTTCTTGGTCTTAATGGAGCTCCTACTGCCGGCGAGACCTTCAACATCATGGCAGACGAGAAGGAAGCCAAGGATATCGCCAACAAGAGGGAGCAACTCATCCGCATCCAGGGCATCAAGACCCAGAAGCACATGACTCTCGAAGAGATCGGAAGGCGCATCGCCATCGGAAACTTCAAGGAGCTCAATGTCATCGTCAAGGGAGACGTGGACGGCTCTGTAGAGGCTCTGTCAGACTCAATCATCAAGCTCTCGACCGAGGAGGTACGCGTGAATGTCATCCACAAGGCCGTGGGTGCGATTTCCGAGTCGGATATCCTGCTGGCAGCAGCTTCGGATGCCATCATCATCGGATTCCAGGTGCGTCCTATGCCTTCTGCCCGCAAGCTTGCAGAGAAGGAGGAAATTGAAATCCGCCTATACTCAGTCATCTACGACTGTATCAACGAGCTCAAGAGCGGTATCGAGGGTATGCTTGAGCCTGAGCAGAAAGAGGAGGTTACCGCGACTGCCGAAGTCATGGAGACATTCAAGATTTCCAAGGTCGGTACAATCGCAGGATGTATCGTCCGCGAAGGCAAGCTTCTCAGGAGTGCCAAGGTGCGCGTAATCCGTGACGGTATCGTGGTCTATACCGGCGAGCTCGGTTCGCTCAAGAGGTTCAAGGATGATGTCAAGGAAGTCGTTTCCGGAATGGACTGCGGTCTGAACATCCAGGGCTACAACGACATCAAGGTCGGCGACGTTGTCGAGGCTTACAACATCGTTGAGATCAAGAGAACATTATAATTGAATCTTTGACAGATAGACGAGAGCGTGGGAATTTGGTCTCACGCTCTCTTTTTATATTTGCCGCCGGGCGGCTATTTGACTACGAGTTCGGTGGATTCATGGTTTCTCTTCAATGGCTTTCTGCTGGACAAGCATCAGACAGAAAGAGCATCAGACCAGAAGCATCAGGGCGAAGAGGAAGAGTTTGAAGCCTTGGAAATAAAGGCGGGTGCTGGAGGTCCTGCCTAGCAAGATCTCGGTCTCATCGCCCTTATATATCTGTGAAAGTTCATCTGCGTCGGGGAGTGAACGGGAGGCCCATTTGGAGATAAGATAGCCTTCACTGAAATATGTCAAGCCTCCATTGGATCGATTCAGGGAGACAAGGGTCTTGAAATCAGACATATACATGTCCTGATGTAGGACATTCCCCTGCTCCGGCGTCAGCCCCTCCATTGACTGTTCGATTTCCTGCGGAAGGCCGCTGACAAGCACGAGGGTACGGAAGCCTGATTTGCGCGACACGGCGGCAAAATCTGCAATCCTGTCCCATCCGGCATCCTGAGGCCGATACACTGACACCACCATGACCTTTCCCGAAGCGGCTGCTTCATCGTGGTACATACCGTCACTATCATATATGGATAGCACAACTGAACTTTCTGTGTCACCACCCTCCCTGACTTCTGTACGAGCCTCAACAAATGTCCAGGTGGAATCTGGAAGGTCGTTTAAAGAGAATATCTCCTGCCTCCCGTCCTTCTCATAGACAAATACCGACTCAAATCTATCTTCATCGAATGAATCTGTCGACTCGGCTGACCGCAGAAGCACGCCTGGGGCAAATTCAGTATAATCGACAAGAGGAATGTGCATCCAGGACCATGTAGTGAAGAGAATCAGAGAAAGGGTGACTATGGAAAAAGATACATATTTCTTTATCATCGGAACCCCGAGTTCACGAAGCGGCACGAAGGCTCCGACAAGCATCAGGCAAAGAACGATATTCTTTGCAAGACTCTGGATATGAGACAGATGCGCAACATTTCCGAAGCATCCGCAGTCCATTTCCGGATTGAAAACGACAAGAACGATTGTCAGAAGCGTAAAGAATCCCTGCATTGCGAACGCAGCAATGGCAGTAATCTTTCTCCACACTCCTGTCATCAGGGCTGAGCCGAGCACTGCCTCGAAAAGAGCAAGTGCAACGGCAAGCGGCTTGGCGGCAAATGACATGAAACCAATATGGAAGAAATCCATATAGGCATCCATCACCAGCGCTGCACCCACCGGGTCAAGCAGCTTGCTGATTCCGGAAAAAACATAGACAGCCCCTATGATGAATGCAAGCAGGCGCCTCGTACGAAGGGCAAAATACTTCATACCAGATTGGTGTTATCATGCAATTTCTCCAGAGCCTCATCCACGACCGCCTGTATTTTCCTGAATATTGCATCTGGAGGCAGCATCATTCCATATTCGTCCGAGCAGTCTATTCTTATGAATTTAGAATCGGCCTCACACTGTCTCCGGTACATTTCACGGACTCTTTTCTGGAATGTGATGTCGGCCTCGTGAATGTCCCTTGCACCTTCGAGATAGTCTCTGTCGGCACCTGCCCTCTGGCCTGAGAGTTTGGACTCCACAAACTCAATCGGAACGTCCAGAAATATGTTCAGGTCCGGTTTCGGAAGGGCGAACTCCCCGTATTCCGTATTGAATATCCAATCACGGAGGGCTTCAGCCTCAGCGTCATCCTTCAGTTTGGCACATTGATAGGCAATGTTTGAATAGACATAACGGTCCAGCAGGACGGACCCGCCCTCTGCAAGGGTCTTCTTCATCATCGGAGCTGCTCCGTGCCTGTCCTCGGCAAAAAGAAGGGCTACAAGCTGGGGATGAACCATCTCGTTGTCGCCGAAATCACCTCTGAGAAAACGGCTTATGAGGTCGCCGTACACCGGGGCATCATAGCGTGGGAAATGTATATATTCAAGAGGTCCGGCTACGGATTCGAGATATTTCCTAAGTCTTTTAACCTGTGTGGATTTGCCTGAGCCGTCAAGACCTTCGATTACTGTGAGCATAATTGGTTGGATTTTCTGTTACTGGCGACAACGCCATCTTCGCAAAGTTAATTCTTTTTAGGAATTTGGAAAGCTATTTTTGAATTTTCCTTTGTTGACAATTCATAGATTAGGACTATCTTTGAGAAAAAGTATCTGCACATGGACAGGAACAGGAAAATAGATATAATGGGGATAGTCAACCTGACTGATGATTCCTATTTTGCAGGCAGCAGATGCCTTTGCAGCGATGATTTTGACAGGACGGTGGAATGTGCCCTGGAGCGCACCGGGAGGCTGATTTCAGAGGGGGCGACCATGATTGACATCGGTGCCTGTTCGACAAGGCCGGGGTCTGTGCCCGTGGGTGCGGAGGAGGAATGGAGGCGCATCGGGCCTGTGCTTGAGAAGGTCGTCAGGGAGTTTCCGGACATTCCCGTTTCCATCGATACCTGGTGGGCATCGGTCATAGAGAAGGCATTCGGTGTGGTTGCCGGCATCGTTGGAGAAGATAAGGCCCGGAATACATTGATAGCTAATGACATATCGGCGGGAGAGGATGACCCGGAAATGCTTCCTGTGGTAGGGCAGCTGGGCATAGGATACATTGCCATGCACAAAAGGGGGAATTCGCTGACTATGCAGAGTTTATGCGATTATGAGGATGTTACGCGCACGGTCAGCGACTATTTCGAGGAGTTCAGCATGAAAGCGCAGAAGTACGGGCTGAGGTACTGGGTGCTTGACCCGGGCTTCGGATTTGCCAAGAATATTGACCAGAACTATCAGCTGCTTGCTTATCTCGACAGGATATGTTCAAGGTTTGCTCCGCAGGGAATACGCACCCTGGTCGGAGTGTCACGCAAAAGCATGATATACAAGCTTTTCGGTATAACGCCGGAAGAATCGCTCGCACAGACGCAGGTACTCCACCTGAAGGCCCTTCAGAACGGCGCCGACATACTCAGGGTCCATGACGTAGCAGAGGCCTCCCGCACCCTCGCCCTTTACCGGCGACTGGAGTGGCGGTAGGGTAAGTTTGGCTTGGTTCCGTCGGAACGAGTTCCGACTTCATCCCCCCACGACTGCGTCGCGGGACCCCCCGTTCACGAGGCGAGGGCACGGGCGGCCACGCCATCCAAACTTACCCTACCGCCACCTGGATGTTGCAAATAATACCGCCACTTCAGAGCAGGGGAACCTCTCGTGCAATTCATCGAGCAGGCGTATCGGCCTCACAGTGGCGTAGAATGGCTTTTCGCCTGCTCGATGAGGACAAAAAGGCGGCATCGAGCAGGCATATCGGCCATACAGCCCCCTGGAACGCCACTTGCCCTGCTCGATGAATTGCACGAAGGACGATTTGCACGAGGGACGATGCGGAGGACGACACAAGAGAGAAACGATGGGGCTGGCTAAAAAGTTCAAACTTTTTAGCCAGCCCCTCTCTACTTATTTGCTACAAGGCCTTGAAGGAAACGGCGAAGCCGCCGCCGCGGGCCATGTCCATCTTCAGGACATCCTTCGATGATACTTTCTTTTTGGTGATCACGTAAGACTGAGGATTGGTCTGGTAGTCGGCATCCGGAGCATCGGCGTAGATGGTTGCCTCGTATTTGCGTCCCCTCTCAAGGAAATCGAGGGCGACCTTCACGCTGCGGCGATTCTCGTCAGTCACTCCGCCAAGGAACCACTGGCCGTCCTTCTTGCCCTGGCGGGCGATCACGATGCAGTCACCAGGCTCCGCAATCAGGTATTTTGACTGGATCCAGTCTATGTCCACGTCTTTGATGAACTGGAAAGCATCCATATAGCGCGCATAGTGCTCAGGCAGGTCGGCAGCCATCTGCAGAGGCGAGTACATCACGAGGTAGAGTCCGAGCTGGTTTGCAATTGTCGCATTCACCTTCGAGGTATTCCTTCCGGAGGTAACTTCAGCCATATCCATGACGAAGATGCCAGGAGTATAGTCCATAGGGCCACCGTTCAAACGAGTGAAAGGAAGTATGGTTACATGGTGAGGTTTTGTGCCGCCAAATGCCTGATACTCAGTACCGCGGGCAGACTCGTTGCCCACGAGGTTAGGGTAGGTGCGGCAAAGACCGGTTGGGCGGACTGCCTCATGGGCATTGACCATCACCTTGTGCTTTGCAGCTTCGGTCACTGCGTAGAGATAGTGGTTCACCATCCACTGGCCGTAGTGGTATTCGCCCCTCGGGAGGATGTCACCTACGTAACCGCTCTTCACTGCGTCATAGCCGTAGTCATTCATCAGCTGGTATGCCTTCTCCATGTGCCTTTCATAATTGCGGACAGAAGAAGAGGTCTCATGGTGCATCATGATCTTGACACCTTTTGAGTGTGCATATTCGTTGAGAGCTTTGATGTCGAAGTCAGGATATGGAGTCACGAAATCGAAGACATAGTCCTTGCTGCAGTTTGCCCAGTCTTCCCAGCCTTCATTCCATCCCTCGACAAGCACCTCGCTGAAGCCGTGCTCTGCAGCGAAATCGATGTAGCGGCGAACCTTCTCGTTATTTGCAGAGTGCATTCCGTTCGGCTTGCTCTTCGAATAGTCCGTCTTTCCGAGGTGTACGGAAGCATAGTCATTGGTGTAGGCCCATGTTCCCTTGCCTGAGATCATTTCCCACCACACGCCGATGTATTTCACAGGATGAATCCATGAAACATCCTCATAGGCACATGGCTCGTTCAAGTTGAGAACAAGACGCGAAGCGAGCTGGGCAGCACCGCTTGGAGCGACCTGCACAGTCCTCCAAGGCGTCTTGCAAGGAGTCTGCATATAGCCCTTCCATCCCTGCGCATCAGGAGTAAGATGTGAGGTGAAGGTGAGAGTTTCAGGATTGAGGTCCAGGTGCATGCAAGGGTAGTTCACAAGGGCTGCCTCATGGATATTGATATAGAGGCCCTCGTCGGTACGCATCTGGAGAGAAGTCTGGACGGCAGTGTCAGACCAGAGGGTCTGCGAAGAGTTGCCGCACACTACCTCACGGAATTTCGAGCGGATTTCTGAAAGGCGGCTCTCGGTATAGTCATACTCCTGGGTGTCGTAGTCTCCCGGAATCCACCATGCGGTGTGGTCGCCTGCAAGGGCGAACTGGGTAAGCTCCTCCTTGATTACGAAATAGTTCAGATTCTTCTGGTAAGGAAACTCGTAACGGAAGCCGAGGCCGTCATCGAAGAGGCGGAAGCATATAGTCATCCTTCTTTCGGTTGCTTTCTGCAAAAGATTGACTCTTAACTCATTATAATTGTTACGAATTGTCGTTTCCTCGCCCCACACAGGATTCCATGTCTCATCGAAAGAGGAAGTTTCCGCGCTTTCGAGGCTGAAACCATCGTGGAATGATTTTGCCGGAGCAGCATCCGTCTTTGAAATGCTGCCATCCTCGCCGAACACGATTTTGCTTGACTTGATTGTTCCGCGAAGCTCGAATCCGAGACCGGAAGGAAGGATGACCTTGGTCTGACCCCTGTCAAGAGAGTACTGTGGAGTTCCGTCCGCAGCGATGCTGAACGTGAGTTTAAGGTTTCCGTCAGGAGAGGTGATGACCTTGTCCTGAGCCGAGGCAGACAGAGCTGCAACAAAAACGATTGACAAAATTGTCGTAAGGATTCTTTTCATTTATGTTATTATGTTTATGGTTATTATTTGCAGTATTTGTTGATTGTCTCGGCCTTGACCTTGAAGAAATTGTTGTTTTCTTCGAGCAGCCTGTATTCGCCGTGGTTACCCCATGAGGCCGGCCTGTCCTCTATCTTCATGTCCTCGCCTGTGTCGTTGCTGATGTACGGGCCAATCTTTTCCTGCCATTTCCTTATCCTGTCCATGCTGACCTTGTAATACATCTCACCCGATACCGGATCGACAAGGTCGAGCAGGGCAGATTTATATGTCTGCCGGAAATCCTCGAATTTTAACAGCCTATAAATCAGTAAGTTGTTATTATTTCCCCAGTTCAGAGGATCCTGACGGCCGGAGTCCATGTCCATCCCGGAAGTGCCGAGGGTATTGTCGTAGTCATAAGGGATGAAGAAAAATTTGTAATCGTATTGGTCCTGTGAATTGAAATATATGTAGAAATTGTTTGAATTTTTCCAATAGTCATCCCACATTCCCACGGCGACGTTCACTGCATAGGTCTTGAGGAGAAGGTCCACATCACATACCTCCTTGATCCATTTGTAGAAACTGTCTTCACCCTTCCCTTTGAGTTTCAGGATGAAATCCTGCAATTGCACAAGGGCTGCATCATAAAAATCTGTCTGGGTTTTGAGTTCATAGGCCTTGTCCGAGCCGTCGTTTCCGAATTTCCCTGCATCCGTATCGCTTAGGGATGCTCCGTATGAACATTTCCACAGGAACCCGTCCTTGGATCCGAATCCTTTTACTCTGGCCTTAAGATAACGGCTGTCTATTATTTCAATCTGGTTATATACTCCGTAATATGCCTCCTTTTCATCTCCTTCCACATGAACCCAGAGACGGCAGTAGGTATCGAATGCGGCCGTCCAGACGCCGAAGCGGCGGAAAAGATCATAGCAGAACACTTCACGTGCATAGGCAGAATCATCCTTGAACCATTTGCAGTAGAGTTTTTTGACTCCATGGATTTCTTGCTGGTCACCTTTCTGGAACTTTGTGAGATTCAGCTGGAAATGGCAGTGGTGCCAGTCCGGGGCGGCGCTGTCATGCATCTGACCCGTGTTGCCTTCAGGCCTGCGCCGGGAAGTGTTTCCCTTGAGCCGGAAACCTGCCTCCTTTATGATTTGCTCCTCTGCCCCCTTCACATAACGGACATCACATTTGAAATATTCGGATGTATTCGGGTCCTTGTCAAATTCCGAGAGCATCTTGTTCCACTGGTCGAGGGGGATGGTCAGATGAATCTCAGGAATATATTCAAAATCAAATACATAACTCAATCCTTCATCCGATATGATTTCCCCCGCCGGATTATCTTCATCCGGGTTTTCGTCGCCGGGATTGTTCTCGCCAGGGTTTTCCACATCCGGGTTTTCATCTTTCGGGAGAGGCTCCAGATAACATCCGGAAAGCAGGGACAGACTCAGAATAGCAAGCAATATTTTTTTCATGGCATAGATTTAATTCCTAATCATGTGGTTAATTTAAGTCATGTGCGGGCCCGAAGTTAATATATTTCCTTGATATTACTGCATTCCGCTTCCGCAAATTGTCAAAAGAAAGTGATGAACGGCCCGCTTTTTCTGACGAAAGTTCACTATCGTATCATGATTTTTTCTAAATTTGCCCCCGAACTTAACACGAAAAATATGAACACACTTGAAGATTTTCAGGCTCGTGGTCTCTACTCCCCAGAATATGAACACGACGCCTGCGGCGTCGGTCTTGTTGTAAACATAAACGGAAGCAAGTACCACGACATCATCGAAAAAGGACTCACCGTACTGGAAAACATGGCCCACAGAGGGGCTGAAGGCGGTGACAGAAAAACCGGCGACGGTGCCGGCATCATGGTCCAGATCCCACATGAATTCATTCTTCTGCACGGAATTCCGGTCCCGGAAAAAGGACGTTACGGAGTTGGTATGGTCTTCCTTCCGAAGAACGAGAGGGACAATCTCAGATTTACCGAAATCATAAAGGAATGTGTAGAAGCCAACGGGCTGTCAGTGATGCACAGCAGGCAGGTTCCGGTACGCAGCGAGATTCTCGGAGAAATGGCAAGGGCGACCGAGCCGGAAATCCGTCAGATCTTCATCGTGGGATGCGATGATCAGAAAATGCTCGAGGACAAGCTCTACCTCGTTCGCAAAGCTGTCGAGCACAAGGTAACTTCCTCTGCAATAGTGGAAAAGGGCAGCTGCTATTTTGCAAGTCTGTCAACAAGGACGATGGTCTATAAGGGAATGCTTTCGTCCCTTCAGCTCCGTGAATATTTCCCGGACCTGACGGACAAATATTTCACGAGCGCAATCGCCCTTGTCCACTCACGCTTCTCGACCAACACTTTCCCGACATGGAGCCTCGCACAGCCTTTCAGGATGATAGGTCACAACGGAGAAATCAACACCATCAGGGGCAACCGCCTGTGGATAAAGTCCCGAGAAACCCTTCTCAAAACGGACAACCTCGGAAAAATCACCGACAACATCAGCCCTATCATAGAGCCAGGCATGAGCGACAGCGCCTCATTCGACAATGTGCTGGAGTTTTTCACAAGGTGCGGGCAGTCTATTCCGCACACCCTCTCCATGCTCGTCCCTGAGAGCTACAAGGAAGGTAACAGACTGAACCACAAGCTCAAGAGCTTCTATGAATACCATTCGATCTTCAATGAACCATGGGATGGCCCGGCGACGATACTCTTCTGCGACGGAAGGTATGCAGGAGGTATGCTCGACCGCAACGGTCTGCGTCCATGCCGATATTTCGTTACGAAGAGCGGGATGATGATAATGGCCTCCGAGACCGGAGTCTGCGAGGTCGCACCCGAGGACATAGCATCGAAGGGAAGGCTGAGTCCGGGAAAGATTCTGATGGTGGATACCCACAAGGGAAAGATCCTCTCCAACGACGAGATCAAGGCCACCCTGGCAGATGCACATCCATACAGCGAATGGCTGCATTCCAACAGGATAGTACTCAAGGATATACGAAGCGGAAGGAAAGAAAACCACTCGGTGCCGGATTATGAGAAGTTGCTCTGCGCTTTCCGCTACAACAAGGAAGACATCGACAGAATCATAGTCCCGATGGCGACAAACAGCGCCGAGCCGCTCTCCGCCATGGGCGATGATACCCCTCTGGCAGTGCTCTCGAACAAGCCGCAGAGATTCTTCAACTATTTCAAGCAGAAATTCGCACAGGTGACAAACCCTCCTATAGACCCGATAAGGGAGAGTTCCGTCATGTCCCTCACAAGCTACATCGGTGCCGTCAAGGGAGACATCCTCACCCCTTCGGCAGACCTTTGCAAAGTCGTGAAACTCAGTTCACCTATCCTTTCCAACGGAGAAATCGAGACACTCAAGAACCTCAGATACAAGGGATTCCGGACCATTACCCTTCCGATGATATTCGAAGCTTCGGGCGGGGAACAGGCAATGGAAACCGCGCTCGGCAACCTTTGCAGAAGTGCAGCCAAGGCAGTGGATGCAGGCTACAACTACATCATCATCAGCGACCGCGGTGTGGACAAGGACCATGCCCCGATTCCGTCCCTGCTTGCGATGGCTGCTGTGCACCACTATCTAATCCACTGCATGAAAAGGGCCCAGACGGCAGTCGTAGTGGAGTCGGCGGAAGTCTGCGAAGTCATGCATGTGGCACTCCTTATCGGATACGGAGCAAGCGCAGTGAACCCGTACATGGCATTCGCCATCCTTGGCAAGCTCGTGGATGAAAAGGCTCTACAGCTTGACTACCCTGCCGCCCAGGACCACTATATCACGGCCATCAACAAAGGCATGCTGAAGATCCTTTCAAAGATGGGAATCTCCACGATCAGGAGCTACCGAGGCGCGGCACTGTTCGAGAATCTTGGTGTAAGTTCCTCAGTACTTGACAAATACATGGGAGGCGGCATTTCCCAGATCGAGGGAATCACCCTTGAGGACATTGCCGGCGACGTTCTTGCCGCACATCAGGCGGCGTTTTCGGAAGAAAAGGCAACCCCGGATCTTGCCGACCTCGGAATATACAATTACAGGAAAGACGGAGAGCTGCACGGCTGGGACCCTTCAAGGGTGAGACTGCTGCAGAAGGCCGTGAAGGAAAACAATTACGATGCCTTCAAGGAATTCTGCGTGGCGGCCGAGAACCGTCAGACACCGATGTATCTGCGCGACCTGATGGAAATCGAGAGCGACCGTCAGAGCATCCCTCTCGAAGAGACTGAAAGCGAAGAAAGCATAATGAAACGCTTTGTCACCGAGGCTATTTCCTTCGGAGCAATCAGCAAGGAAGCACATGAAAGCCTGGCAATCGCGATGAACAGCTTCGGAGGCCAGAGCAATACCGGAGAAGGCGGCGAAGACCCGGAGCGCTATCTCCCGCGCCCGGACGGCACCTCGACAAGGAGTGCTGTGAAGCAGGTTGCATCGGGACGATTCGGAGTGGACACCTGGTATCTTGTGAATGCCGATGAAATCCAGATCAAGGTCGCACAGGGAGCAAAGCCAGGCGAAGGCGGCCAGCTCCCGGGCTTCAAGGTCAACGAACTCATCGCAAAGACAAGGCATTCGATTCCGGGCATTACCCTGATATCCCCTCCGCCTCACCACGACATCTACTCCATCGAAGACCTCGCCCAGCTGATATACGACCTGAAGAACGTCAACAGCAGCGCCCGCATCAGCGTCAAGCTCGTGGCTGAAGCCGGAGTCGGCACCATCGCGGCCGGAGTGACCAAGGCCAAGGCAGACGTCATCCTCATAAGCGGAGGAGACGGAGGCACGGGAGCAAGCCCGGCAAGTTCCGTCAAACATGCAGGCTGCCCGGCTGAAACCGGACTTGCCCAGGTTCAGCAGACACTGGTGGTCAACAACTTGCGCGGCAAGGTCAAGCTCCAGGTGGACGGAGGACTCAAGACTCCGAGGGATGTCCTTTTCATGGCCCTTCTCGGAGCAGAGGAATTCGGTTTCGGAACGGCTCCTATGATAACCCTCGGCTGCGTGATGTGCCGCAAATGCAACACCAACACCTGCCCTGTAGGTATCGCGACGCAGAATCCCGACCTGAGGGCGAAGTTCGCAGGCAAGCCGGAATATGTCGTGAACTACTTCCGCTTCCTGGCGCGCCACATCCGCGAATACCTCGCAATAATGGGCTACAGAACGCTTCAGGAGGTCATCGGGCGTGCCGACCTTCTCCACAAGAGAAGCTATCCTGCAGGGGCAAAGGCCAACAAGGTCTCCCTCGACCGCGTACTCTTCATCCCTGAAGAAGCCAAGGGCAACGACCGCGTCTATACCACCCCTCAGGAGCACAAGATCAACGAAATCAAGGACAGGGAACTCATGGCTATGATCGAACCGGCAATCCAGGCCGGGCGGAAAGTAAGCGTAGGACTGCCTGTACTCAACACGGACAGGAGCGTGGGAGCCATGCTCAGCGGCCATGTAACTTCCCTGTACGGCAGTGAAGGTCTCCCTGAAGACTGCATCAACGTACGCTTCACCGGGTCAGCCGGCCAGAGTTTCGGAGCCTTCCTCTGCAAGGGACTGACCTTCCGCCTCGAAGGTGACGCCAACGACTACATGGGCAAAGGCCTTTCAGGAGGAACAATCATCCTCGTGCCTGACCCGGACTCCGACTTCTGCGCCGAAGAGAATATAATTGCCGGAAACACAATAGGTTACGGAGCAACCTCCGGCCAGATGTTCATCAACGGTCAGGTCGGTGAGCGTTTCTGCGTGCGAAACAGCGGTGCCTGCGCCGTAGTGGAGGGAGTGGGAGACCACTGCTGCGAATACATGACCGGCGGCCGCGTCGTGGTTCTCGGACGAACGGGAAAGAACTTTGCAGCCGGAATGAGCGGCGGAATCGCCTATGTGTGGAATCCTGACGGCGATTTCGATTTCTACTGCAACATGGACATGGTCGAGCTGTCCCTGCTCGAAGATAGAGAGGACCGCGAAGAAGTGTTCAGCCTGATCAAGGCCCATTTCAAGCACACTGGCAGCACCATTGCGGCCCGGATGATTGCCGACTGGGACCTCTATGCCCGCCAGTTCATCAAGGTCATGCCTGTGGAATACAAAAAGATTATGTAAGCAAAAATATTCTGTAATCAAACAGAAAAATGACACCAATCCCGAGGTCTATGCAAAAAATCATTAATTTTGCATGGACCTTGGTTTTTATGAATTTTACATCTTATATATTGATATTTCTGATGGCTCTCGGAGCCAGCGTAACCCAGAGAGTCTGCGGTTTCGGCTTCGGGATTTTCATCATGATGGTGCTTCCGTTCATCATGCCTACCTTCGGTGAGGCCACCGCCCTGTCGGGCCTGCTGGCCATATTCACCGCCCTTGTCCCTGCCATCCACATGGTCAGGCACGTGCCCTGGAGGAAACTCATCCCTATTCTTGTGACCTTCGTCATCGTATCGTTCTTTTCGGTGCTGATGGTCAAGCACATAGACAGCCACATACTCAAGAAAGTGCTCGGAGGCGTGATGATTCTTATCAGCCTCTACTTCATGTTCATGAACGGAAAATTCACCCTGAAGCCGAGCATTCCGGTGCAGGTGAGCATGGGTACGATTTCCGGCATCATGGGTGGTCTTTTCGCCATGCAGGGGCCGCCTGCCGTAATCTATTTCATCGGGTGTTCAAAGGACAAGACCGAGTACATGGCCATCACTCAATGGTATTTCCTTATCGGAAACACCATGATGACGGTATATCGCGCCGGCCACGGATTCGTGACAGGCACGGTTCTGACTTCCTGGTGCGTGGGAATTGCCGGAGTGCTTATCGGACTTCTTATCGGGGCAAGGATTTTCCACAGAATCAATGCAGACGTACTCCGTTGTGTCATCTACGGCTTCATGGCCTTCTCCGGCGTCGTCGCCCTGCTGAGTTAGGGGCAGAAGCTTGGTCTCTGCCTGGCCTATTCTGTCGGACCTATTCTGCCTGGCATATTCCGCCGGACCTATTCCGCAGGCCAAGGATTTTTTCTGATTCCAGCCATCCTGACCATCTGGGCATGGGCCTCATTGAGAAGGCGTCCAACCTCATCCTTTCGCGGCTTTGTGGTGTCCGGGAGAATCGGAGTGCCGACATTGAGGGTTACCAGAGGAACGTTGGCTTTGTCGAAAAGTCTGAATATGCCTGTTCTCGGCCTGTAGCTTAATACACAAGGGATTACGGGCATGTTGTATTTGTAAGCCATCGTAAAGGCGCCCTTCTTGAAAGAGCGAATCGGAGTGTAGAACCTCCAGCTTGCAGCCTCGGGGAAGACATGCATCCACTCTCCCCTCTCATGCAGCTTGTCGAATGCCTCGTTGAAAGGCCTCATGCCTGCCTTCGACTCCGGAACGGGAATACCGCCGACAAATCTCATGAACCAGGCATCCTTGCTGCGCATGTGGTCTCCATAGATCGGGAACCATACATTCTTGAAGCCCAGAGCATTGAGGACACAGACAAGGTCCCATCTATAGACATGGTTGCACACTGTCATGGCACCTTCAGGGAAGGTCTTCCTGTACTGTTTGAGATTCCCGTTGATTTTCACTCCGTAACGGATGCGGTTCAGTGGCTTTACCACAAGGGTGAGCAATGTCCTGTTGAAAAAATGATGTAATTTGTATCTGAATGAGTTGTCCAGGTATGGATAATTTTCATCAAGATCAAGGTCGGTGCCATTGTAACGGACTCCGGCAATCTTTTTGGAGCTGTCATCTTCCGGATATTCAATGTCATATTCGGGAATATAGATACCCTCATTGACCTCCATTTCCCTGTATTTCACGTTGTCTGTTCCTTTTCCCATAATGTTTGAGGTTAGAAAATGCAAATCTAACATTTATTTTTATAAATTTGCTTGATAAACCAATGTACTGACCTATGACCATTCCTTATCAGCTTATCAATTTCGGGCTGAGATGTCTTTCCTTCATCCCACGCATCGAATTGAGTCTGGCCTCACGCTTTCCGGAGCAGGCCAGCGCCCGTACTCTCAGAAGAATCCTCCGCCTTTCAGCAAATACCGTATATGGACGCGAGCACCATTTCGCTTCAATATGCAAGGCACGCAAGCCTGAGCATCTTTTCCGTCTCTATGAAAAAAGCGTGAAACCGGCTGAGTTTGAAGCATTCAGACCTTATGTTGAACGTCACAAGAAAGGAGAAAGGGATGTCCTCATCCCAGGCAAGCCGCTGATGTATGCAACGACATCCGGGACCACCTCCCAGCCGAAATGGATTCCCATTTCGACGACATACATGAAGGAAGTCTATAGCTCAATGTCCCATATCTGGCTGGACAATTTCGCCAGGCTCCGTCCCAAATTCCTGTCCGGCGGCCTTGTGGTTTCCGTCGCAAAGGTTGTGGAAGGCTATGCCGAGGACGGCACAATCTTCGGTTCCGTGTCCGGAGTAACGGCCAGGGAGCTGCCGGGATTCATTCGCGAAAGATTCGTCACGCCTTCGGAAGTCTATGACATCAAGGACTATTCGGCCCGATACTACACAATGATGAGGCTTGCAATCGCCCACAGCGTGACCTATATCGTTGCCCCGAACCCGTCCACCATCATGGAACTGGTGCATAATGCAGAGGAATATTTCGAAGATTACATCGAAGACATCGAAAAAGGCACCCTTTCATCAAAATTTGACATTCCGGAAAAAATCCGTGCGGCACTCGCTCCGAAACTCAAGGCAGATCCTCAGAGAGCAGACTTTCTCAGGAAAATCAAGGCAGAGCATCCGGTACCGCAAATCAAGCATTGGTGGCCGGAGCTTCAGTTCCTTTCTTCCTGGAAATGCGGGAACACCGCAATTGCTGCCGCCAAGGTCAGTGAGCAGCTGCCGGAGTGCTGCTGCTACCAGGAACTTGGATTCTTCGCATCGGAATGCCGCTTCGGACTGGTGCTTGACCAGGGCATCGACACCACCCTCTTCCCTCACTATCATTTCTACGAATTCGTGGAGGAAAGCGAGCTGGACAAGCCAGACCCGAGATTCTATCGTCTGCACGAGCTTGAACAGGGCAAGCGCTACTGCATCTTCGTGACCACGCTTTCAGGCCTGTTCCGCTACAATATGAACGACCTCGTGGAGGTCGGAGGATGGTATCACAAGACTCCGAAAATCCACATGGTGCAGAAAGTCAACGGAATAGTCAGCATCACCGGCGAGAAACTCTATGAGAAACAATTCATCGAAGCCGTGCACATGGCTGAGAAGGAGACCGGCTGGAAGGTGAATTTCTTCATCGGATTTGCAAACCCGGAGGATTCCCTCTATGACTTCTACTACGAGTTCGAGAACAGGACTGTCCGCAAGGCGAAAGCCCGCAAGTTCACCGAGATTGTGGATGCACGTCTGAAGGAAATGAACATCGAGTACGAATCCAAGAGGGCCTCGAACAGGCTCAAGATGCCTGAGACCTTCGTTCTGAAAAAGAATGCCTACGACCTGTTCAAGAAAAGGAGCCTCCTGGAAGGAGCACGCGACGGGCAATTCAAGCTCGTGATGCTGCTTCAGGACAAGCGCCGCCAGAGATGGATCAATTCACTCAGCGAAGATTAAACCTCATGAATAACATAAAGGCTGTAATATTCGATATTGACGGGACTCTGTATGAGCCACGTTATTTTCCACTGAGACTCATCGCCTCCGACCCCCTGCACATCGGGATGCTCGCAAGAGAGAGAAAATGCCGCAAGATATTGAAAGGCAAGGAGTTCGCATGTGCGGACGATTATTACGACGCCCTTTTCAATCTCATGGGCAAGGGCTCCCCGAGCGCATCTGCCCGATGCCGGGAATGGTTCAGCAGAAGTTACATGCCTTCCCAGGTGCGCATCATAGAAAAGCACTTCCCCAAAAGACCTCTTCTCAGAGAACTTATTACCGGGCTCAAAAGCGAAGGCTACCTTGTGGCTGTCCTCTCCGACTATGCCTTTGCCCGGGAAAAACTCCAGGCCTGCGGTCTGGGAGACATCAGCTTCGACGGAGTGTGGGAAGCACCTGAAATCGGAGGCCTCAAGCCGTGCCGCCAGACCTTCCTCAACGTTTGCAAGGCCCTGAATGTCAAGCCTGAAGAAGCACTTATGATAGGCGACAGGGCTGACACGGACGGAGGCGCTGCCGATGCAGGCCTCAAATTCATCCATCTTGTAAAGGAAGAAAATCAGCATGGCACCGGCAGCGCACCCGGCAAGGAAATGACATGGAATCAGATCCTTGATATGTTCAATGTGGGGAATCAGTCCTCAAGAAGGTGACGGGCATAGTTGTACCCCATCTGGTCATAGATATCGCACACGTCATCCACGCAGTCCTCGAATCGCTCCCAGTTCTTGTTCTGAGGCTGGCACCATTGCACCTCGCTCAGAGCGGCAAGACGTGGCAGGAGCATGTATTCCAGCTGGCTCTCCGTTGTTATGTACTCCGTCCAGAGGTTTGCCTGCACACCTATGATGTGGGATTTTTCTTCTTCCGTCATGCCCTCCTCGAACGGTTCATATGAATAAACCTTTGATACAGGGAGGTATCCACCGATTGCAAGAGGCTCGGCATCTTGATTTTCAGACTGATAGTAGTCGAAATAGAGATATGAGTTCGGAGTCATGATTGCATCGTGGCCGAGTCTTGCTGCTTCGAGCCCTCCGGAAATGCCTCTCCAAGACATCACCGTGGCATCCTGGGCAAGCTTGCCTTCCAGAATCTCATCCCAGCCGATTATACGCTTTCCCCTGGTTGCAAGAAAAGCCTCAACTCTTTCTGTCACATAACTTTGCAGGAAATATTCCGCAGAATGCCTCTCGTCCGCCTCAAGACCAAGAGCCTTGATGCGCGCCTGACATTTCGGGCATTTTTCCCAACGTACCTTCGGGCACTCGTCTCCTCCTATATGGATATATTCCGAAGGGAAAAGGTCTGCGACCTCGGAAAGCACATTCTCAATGAACTCGAAGGTCTTTTCATTTCCCGGGCAGAGGACATCATCAGCGACTCCCCACATAGGCCAGACCTCATAAGGACCTGAGGTACAGCCCAGTTCAGGATAGCAGGCAAGGGCAGCGACCATGTGTCCCGGGAGGTCGATCTCAGGGATGACGGTGATTCCACGGGCGGCAGCATAGGCAACGACCTCGCGGATCTGGTCCTGAGTATAAAAAAGGCCCTCGCCGTAAGGAGTCCCGTCGAAGACATTGTCCTTCGGCTGGAGATGGCCCACAAGGGTTTCTTTCCTGACCGCACCCTTTTCGGTCAGACGGGGATATTTCTTTATTTCTATCCTCCATCCCTGGTCATCGGTAAGATGCCAGTGGAAGCGGTTGAGCTTATGCACCTGCATCACGTCCAGATAGCGTTTCACCTCATCCACACTCCAGAAATGGCGGGACACATCAAGGTGCATTCCGCGATAGGCAAATCTAGGAGCATCCTTTATCACCACGCATTTCAGCTTCCAGTCTTCGTCCTGGTCAAGGCTGTCCGAAAAGATTTCTTCAGGTAGCATCTGCTTGACGGTCTGGATTGCATAGATGAAGCCATTCAGGGCAGAAGCCTTGATAATCACGGCCTTGCGGTTGACAACCAGCGAATACTCCTCCGGAGCAAGGGCCGGGTCGACGACGAAATTGATGCCTGTCCTCGAGTGGCCCTCGGAGACGAGGCTCTGCTTTCCGGTGACTCTCGAAAGCCTGTCGGCAAAGTCTGTCACAGCCTGGACGGAAAGAGCATCCATGTTCCCGTCATAGTGGAAAACTGCGCCTGCTACCTTGTAACTGCCGGCTTTAAGGCTTACTTCGTTCGGATACGGGACCACGTCGATTCCATATTCCTTCGGATCGAGGCTGGTGCAGGAGGCTGCAAGAGCA
The DNA here is from genome assembly GCA_945827785.1 of uncultured Bacteroidales bacterium. GTDB lineage: Bacteria > Bacteroidota > Bacteroidia > Bacteroidales > UBA932 > Cryptobacteroides. The sequence continues at coordinate 36,506 of CALZOR010000007.1, forward strand.
AGGGCAAAAAGTGCGGATAAAAATTTCTTCATATCAATTGGTTTTAGTTTGTTTGCGTATGATAATCCATGCCGAAGCCGCATAGAGGGCTATAAGAAGGGTGTGGACCAGCAGCTTGACAACCTCTGCGCCTGTGCCGGACACGGACGGGAAGAAGGCTTTGTCAATTATGAGTGATAAGCCGTAAACCGCTCCCATTGAGAGCATTATGCCAAAAATCCTGCCCCAGCGATACGGTATCGGATAGTATTTCGCTCCAAGGACCGAGCTGACCACGAACATCACGACATAGCTTGCAAGATGGCCGAAGGCAGCTGCCCAGTAGGAGTATTTCGGCATGAAAATTATGATGACTATAGCTGTCACCGCAAGGCCGGAAAGGGTTATCCAGATTGCCATGTTGGTCTTGCCGGAAAGTTTGTACCACATCGAGACGTTGAAGAGCATGCCCAGTATCATATAGGAGAGCAGCATTATCGGGACCACGCCCACCGCGGAGCGGAACTGCGGGCCGAGGATGAGGGCGATTATGTCAATATAGAGGATGACGCCGAGGAAGACCAGACCGCAGAATGCCGTGAAATATTCCTGTACCGAGGCATAAAGCGCTCCGGAATCCTTTTCGCGGGCACGCCTGAAGAAGAATGGCTCGGCAGCATAGCGGAACATCTGGATGAACAGGTTCATTATCACGGCGAGCTTCACTGCAGCCTGATAGAGCCCGAGGCTCGAACGCCAGGCCTGGGCATTGGTGTCGAAATAGCGGAAGAGGATCCTGTCAAGGAAGTCGTTCACGACTCCCGGCAGGGCTGCGACCATCAGCGGGAGCGAATAGGCCAGCATCGAGCGCAGAAGTTTTGCGTCGAAGGTGAAGGTCAGCCTGAGGATGTCCGGAATGAACAGCAGGCCGCAGACTATGCAGCTGATGAAGATGGCAAAGATGACATAGCTGAAGTCCGGAGTTGCCGGTACGAGGTTGAGCATCCACGAGCCCTCCTGCACTACCTTCGGATAGACAAGGAAGAGGACGAGGTTGGCGGCTGTCTCGGTTATTATCTTTATGGTCTTGAGAATGGCGAACTTGAGGGCCTTGTTTTCCTGGCGGAGCTTGGCGAACATGATTGCTGTCACGCTGTCGATGGCGAGTATGCCTCCCATGTACATGATGCAGGATGAGTAGCCTTCATAGCCGAGGGCGGAGGATATAGGACCTGCAAAGGCAATCATCAGGGCGAGGAAGGCTGCGCTTACGCCGAATACCGTCACGAAGGCGTTGGAATAGACCTTGGCCGGACTGACGCCTTCCTTGTTTGCAAAGCGGAAGCAGCCGGTTTCAAGTCCCATTACCAGAACCACCTGAAGCACAGCGATATAGGCCATGAATTCCGTCACCACGCCATAGCTTTCCGGGGTGAGGAGCCTTGTATATATCGGGACGAACAGGAAGTTGATGATACGGGCGAGAATCGTGCTCATGCCGTAAATTACGGTCTGTCCTGCCAGTTGTTTCAGTGGGTTTGCCATATTAATTAACGTTATTCGGTTGGTAGCCTGCCGGATATGCTGAAGCCCGGGGACCGTCCGCAGGGCTGCAGGGGGTGCGGGGGGCACAGGGGCACAGGACCGATAAAATAACAAAATTAATATTTTTTAACTAATTTTGCAGCCCGGAACAGACTAAAAAACAAAGAAATGAAAAAAACAATATCAATCGCCGTCTTCGTATGCGCAGCCCTCTGCATGACAGCAATGCTGCACTCATGCGCCTGCAACAACGAAAACGAGCAGAAAACTGAAATCAAAATGGAAAATAAAATCATCGAAGAACCCGAGTTTGACATAATCACGAACATGGGTACAATGAGAATCAAGCTCTACTCGAAAACCCCGAAACACAGAGACAATTTCGTGAAACTCGTAGCAGAACATTTCTACGACAGCCTTCTTTTCCACAGGGTCATCGACGGCTTCATGATCCAGGGAGGAGACCCATATACGAAGGACACGTCCAAGGTCGCCCTCTACGGACAGGGAGGCCCGGACTACACCATCCCGGCAGAATTCGTCAGCGAGTACTGGCATAAGAAAGGAGCCATTGCAGCTGCCAGGAAAGGCGACATGGCCAACCCGAAGAAAGCATCCTCAGGTTCACAGTTCTACATCGTGCAGGACGAGAACAACTGCCTCCACCTCGACGGCCAGTATTCCATCTTCGGGGAAACCATCGAAGGTCTGGACGTCATTGACAGGATTGCGAAGGTCCCTACCGACAGGTACGACCGTCCTCTTCAGGATGTCAGAATCATAACTATCAAGCCGGTCGAGCCGGAAATCCCGGAGGAAGCAACTCCGGCAGACAGCACATCCACAGCACCGCAGGAGTAGGAAGATGGCTGATTTGAGAAACAGATTCACCCACATCTTCTTCGATGCCGACGACACCCTCTGGGAGAACGAGCAGTTCTTCAGGGATGCCGAGGCTCAGTTCGCAGACCTTCTCTCAGACTGGTCCGCACCGGAAGGGCTCCAGAGGCTTCTCTGGCAGAAGCAGGAGGAGAATATTCCGCTTTTTGGCTATGGGTCAAAGACTTATCTCATAGGGATGACCGATGCCGCCATGGAACTTTGCGGAGGCACGCTTCCGGAAAAAGTCTATCTCGGCATCAAGAAAATCATCACTGAGCTCACTTATCATGAGTTCCGCCTGATTGACGGCGTGGAGAAAACCCTTCAGGCTCTGCATGGGAAATTTGAGCTTGTCGTGGCGACCAAGGGAGACGTGACCGAGCAGATGGCAAAATATCGCAAATCCGGACTTGACAGATATTTCCACCATGCCGAGGTAATGGAAAACAAGGACGAGAAGAACTACCTTGAACTTGCGGCGAAGCACAATCTCGCCCCTGAGCAGATTCTCATGGTCGGGAACTCCGTCAAAAGTGACATTGTTCCGGTTATAAACATAGGAGGATATGCAATCAACACGCCTCATGACGTAATCTGGGTGCATGAGATGATGGACATGCCGGAGTCTGACAGGATAACGATTGTCAAAAGGATTGATGATATTCCTAAAATTCTCCTTTAAGTATTTATTCGGGGATTGTTCGGTTCAATGGCACAGAATTGGCAATATTCCTAAACCGAATAGTTTTTTCATAGGTTAAGTTTTAGGTTAGAATTGCGGTGCGTCTTCGGTGTGAATCGAGGACGCATCATCTTTTAATTATTTTTACTATTTTTGTATGATTTAATACCACATCAAAATGAATAAGATTTCCTACGGGCAGCAGATCGATGCTGCAAGACCATGGTCCTTCCCGGCTCCGGCAATGACAGCACTAGTAACACTTGCATATATTTACTGGAAAGGGATTCCGGTCAGCACGCTGATGACAGCGGTGTCGGTTGCAGCCTGCGCAGCACTTATGGTCCTGGGCCCTCTTTTCACGAAAAACATTCTCGGGCAGCTGGGGACCTTGCTGGTATTCGGCCTGCTCCCTGCTCTCGGGACCTCATACCTTGCATGCGGAGAAATCATATGGGGCGTGCTGCTTGCCGCCGTGCCGTCAATTCTTCTGACAGACGCAGCCCTCAGGGCACGCAATATCCGCGACAGGGAAAACGGACGGAAGACTTCCGCATCCCTGTTCGGGCACAAGACCTCCGCCTGGATATACTGGGGAGAGGTGATCGGGTCCTATATCTGGCTCGGCATCCTCTCGATGTTCTATCTGCTTCCGGTCTATACGGTATTCGTATTCCTGACCATCCCCGTTGCCATAGGTTGTGCAAGGGGAATGGTAAAGTCAGTAACTGCAGGAAATACGATAATAGAAGACATGGACATCAGGACAAAGAATATCCAGCTGATGTTCAGTGCCATTCTGATGGTGACACTCGTTATTGACGGAATGGTAAAATAAGGTGGCTGGCCGAAAGCCCGACAGATATCTCGACTGCACCCTCCGGGTTTCGCTCGATATGACAGGCATCATATCCGGCCATTAAGCCATTCAAGGCGAGAGGAGTAGAAATCGGTCAGATAGCCGACTTCCGCCTCGTATGTGCCGAGTACCTTTTCGTTGGGCCATACCCACTGGTTGAGGATATTCCACCTTTCAAAATTGCGTTTCTGGGCTTCTTCGAGAATGAAGGCCTGTTCACTTATGAACTGAGGAATCTGGCTGAGCTGAGGATAGAGCTCCTTCCAGCGTGCCCTTACTTTCTCTTCGAAATCCTTATGTTTGAAAAGATGGTAGTACCAGCCTGTATTTTTACCATGGAGGGAATAATACCTTATGAAAAAGCCTGTGTATGAATTGTCCAGGCCTGGAACATCGGATGCGAAATAGTTGCAGTTGCCCATGGTCAGGTCGAAATCCCAAACATGATACATTTCAAGTTTGCCGTCTCTTTCCTTGGTCAGGAATGTACTTTTGCGAAGGTTGCCGTCTATATTCTTGGTCAGTTCCTGGATTATATAATTGTCTATGAATGATTTCTCATCTATATAATCCTTGTAGCTGCCATCACCCCGGCGAAGTGCATCCTCAAAATCACTGAAATATTTCTTAACATAATCTTGCTGAGCCTTGTTTGGCTCAGAAGGTTCCTGGAACATAACCGGAGCGCCCATTCCAGTCCAGAAGCAGACTGTTTCATCCATATTCTGTTCCAGCTCAAGGTAATAATCCCCTTCTATGTCACCATCTCCGGCAACATTGATATTTACCCTGTCGGATGAGACTTTCTTATGCTCGCAGAACGTATAGACACCTTCATATTTGCCGTTCATATAGACCTCAACACTCACCATGCGAGGTGTCCATTTGAAACCGCAAATCCTGGATATTTCCATTGCCGTAACATTTCTCAGCAGGGTTTTGTCGGCATAATTTGCGAGCAGAGCCCATTCTTTGTCCGCCGGCATCCCAAGGATGGAGGCTTTGCTTTCAAGTTTCACCTTGTATGGTTTCTTTGGCATGCCCCATGTGGAATTGCCGCGCCCGCGTATCTTCATCGGGGCACTGAAGACTTCCGAGGATCCGTAGATACCCTTGGTATCAGTTATCTCTATCTTTCCTGATACATATTCTTCCTTGCTGACAACCGGAGCCGTAGTGGTGATTCTTACTACAGGAAGGTTTCTCCTTTTGCGGAGTTCATCAATGCGGCTTTTGAAATAAATGACCGAGCCATTACTCAGATGAATGTACAAGGTATAGCCATCTGTATAGGCATACACCACGAGTGACTCTATATCAGACCTTTCAGGCGTATATGGAACACCTGTGATAAGACCAGAGACACACCATGTGGTGGTCTGTGGCGGTACGCCTACTGCTGCGGGCTTGCTGTTGCGGCAATCCGCAATCCTCATATCTTTTTGTGGAATGACAAGGACAGATCCATCATCAAATGTCAAAGAGACCTCATTTGTACCATAGGTAACCGAAGATATAGTTTTCCCAGCCTGGCATGCACTAACCACTGAAACCACCAGGTCTGAAGGTTTTCTTTCTTCTTCAACAACAGGTTTGTCACAAGCATAAAGAAAAGAAAGTATCGTAACAAACACCAATAGAAACTTAATGAATCTGTCCTTCATCATCCTCGTTTTGATAAAAATAACTATTCAACTTTAAAGTCCAGCGGTGTGCCAGAATCGGAGTCAGGTGCGACCCAAACCATGAAATCGCCAGGCTCTACGACATATTCCATATCTGCATTCCAGAAAGCAAGTTCGCTCACAGGAAGCTCGAATAAGAGCTCTGCCGACTGTCCCGGCTCAAGCGTGACTCTCTCGAATCTCTTGAGTTCGCGCACAGGGCGGACTACGCTTCCAACCAGGTCACGCACATACAGCTGGACTGTTTCGGTAGCCTTGCGGGATCCTGTGTTGGTCAGACGGCATTTCACGCGGAGCACATCGTTCTTTGAAAGCACATTCTTTTCAAGAGCAATGTCCGAGTATGAGAATGTCGAATATGTGAGGCCGTAGCCGAACGGGAAGAGAGGGCCGTAACCAGAGTCAAGATAGTATGACGTGCATCCGAGGGATGTCTGACCTGCGGCAATCGGAATGTCTTTCAGGAGAGTCTCGTTTCCTGAGCATGGACGGCCGGAATTGTTGTGGTTGTAGTAGAACGGAGCCTGGCCGACCGTGCGGATGAATGTCATCGGGAGGCGTCCCGAAGGGCTGACACGTCCTTTGATCAGATCTGCAAGGGCTTCTCCACCCATGGTTCCCGGATGGAATGCATAAAGCATCGCATCACAATTCTCGAGGTCTCTTTCAATCGTAAGCGGACGACCGGCGATGACGACAACGACAACCGGCTTTCCACTGCGTCTGACAGCCTTGATGAGCTCGCTCTGGGCACCCTGAAGGTTCAGGTCAGACAGAGAGTGAGCCTCTCCAGAGAGTATGGCTTCTTCTCCAACGAATACCACGGCGGCATCAGCTCTTGAGGCAGCGGCGGTTACTTTCGCAAAGTTTGAACTGTTCTTGTCGCGGCTGTATCCGAGGCCCGGCTCCCAGATTACATTGTAGTCCTTGCGCAAAGCCTGAAGAGGCGTGACGGTGTGCTCCGGCTGTCCGTCGAAGGTCCAGGTTCCGAGCTGCTCGTATGGGGCATCTGCCAGAGGGCCAGTCACAAGGATGGTGCGGGCTTTTTCCAGAGGAAGCACTCCGTTGTTTTTCAAAAGGATGGCGCTTTCGACTGCGCACTGCTTTGCAGCGGCAAGGTGTTCCGGTGCATAATCAACTTTTGCAGAGGCTTGAGGGTCCACGTAAGGATTTTCAAAGAGTCCGAGTTCGAACTTGAGTCTGAGGATGTTACGCACAGCCCTGTCGATTTCCTTTTCGGAAATCTTGCCTTCCTTCACAAGCTCTGCTATGTATGAAACATAGCCATGGGACATCATGTCCATATCCACACCGGCATTGACGGAGAGTTCCGTTGCATGCTTGAGGTCCTTTGCGAAGCCATGGGCAATCATCTCTCCGGAAGAGTTCCAGTCAGTTACGACCATTCCCTTCCAGCCCCACTCGTCCCTGAGAAGGTCCTTAAGAAGAAATTTGTTTCCTGTTGAAGGTATTCCGTCAATTTCGTTGAAAGAAGTCATGAGAGTTGCAGCACCGGCATCTGCACAGGCCTTGAAAGCAGGCAGATATGTATTGCGGAGCGAACGCTCTGAAATCATCGTGCTGTTGTAGTCCCTGCCGCCTTCTGCAGCGCCATAACCAGCAAAATGCTTGATGCAGGCTGCCATGCTGGTCGGATCCGAGAGGGCTTCTCCCTGGTATCCCTTCACCATAGCCACGCCCATCAGGGCATCAAGATACGGGTCTTCTCCTGAGCCTTCCGCTACCCTTCCCCACCTTGGGTCACGGGCAATGTCAAGCATCGGGGAGAATGTCCATCTGATACCGGCTGCAGATGCTTCTACAGCGGCTATTCGCGCACCCTGTTCCGCAATGGCAGGATTGAATGTCGCTGCCTGGCCGAGCGGGATAGGGAAGATTGTCCTGAATCCGTGGATCACGTCACGGCTCACGATGACCGGAATGCCGAGACGGCTTCTTTCCACGGCTGCTTTCTGCACTGCATTGATTTCTTCGGCATCAACGCAGTTGAGTATGGAACCGACTCTTCCGGCTGCAACATCTTCAATGGTATTGTAGCCTCCGGAAAGCTGATTCATCTGACCGATTTTTTCTTCAATGGTCATTTTTGCCATCAATTCATCCACCTTCCTGTCTATCTGGTCGCCGGCAGGTGAGCAGGCAGCGAAAGAAAGTGCAGTTGAAATGGCGGCGAATTTTATAATGTAATTCATTTCTAATTCTCTATTTTCTGAAATACACGCACATAGTCGAATTCAAGTGTTGCCGGAAGGGCAGATTCATCCACTCCGTACATTCCACCCCAGCTTCCTCCCCATGCAAGGTTGAGGATGTAGTGGAAAGGAACGTGGAACGGCCATGTGTTTTCATTGCGGCCCAAAGGATAATTGTCCGGATTGTAGAACAGGAGAGCCTTGCCGTCAACATAGGTCTTGATGTATTCAGGAGTCCATTCAAGGGCATAGACATGGAATTCATCCATGACGCCGGCAACTTTTCTTGCAGCTGTCTTCTGGGTGTTGATTGCGTGGTAATATGCCTGACAGTGGATTGATGAGGAAACCTCGGTCGGCACGCAGCCCACATGTTCCATTATGTCGATTTCTCCGCAACCCGGCCAGCCGGTGAATTTTTCAGGCATCATCCAGAAAGCAGGCCATGTCCCTTTTCCGTGTGGGAGTTTGATTCTTCCCTCGAAATAGCCATAAAGCCAGTTTTCCCTTGAATTGATGCGGGCTGAATAAACCTTGTCACCTTTCTTCACAGCATGAATCTTGAGTACGCCGTCAACCACCTCCGCCGTTGTCACCCCGTCATGTCCTCCCGCCACATAGGTCTGGAGCTCGTTGTTCACCCATCCCGCAGGCTGGACCTCATAGGACCACTTTTTGGTATCGAGCTTTGTGGAGGAGGCATCGTTGAATTCATCTTGCCACACAAGTTCATAACCCTCTGGAATCACCATGTCAGGCGTAGGCTCCGGCTTGTCTGGCTCTGGTTCAGGTTCAGCCTCCTGAGAGACTTTCAGAATGACATCGTTGGTGGAAGTCCTGAATATCACCTCACCTTCGCGAGGGGTATAAGTCTTGTTCGCCGCTATGCTCACATTGACTGTAGTCTGCCCGGCAAGTCCGCTGGCAGGCTTGACAGTGAGCCAGTCCTTGCTGTTTGAGCTTGCGCCCCACTCGCCTTCGGCATTGAGGATAATCTCCTGCTGACCTCCTTCCTTCGCAATTGAAAGGTCGGTTTTGTCTAATGTAATTGTCTTGGATGTGCCTGGATTATCCGATGGTTTAGCACACCCTGTCGCCAAAATGGCGACAAGGGCTAATTCTATAAATAAATGCATGTTTCAGTGCTATTATTCAGCTCTGTGCTCCTGGAAGATAATATCGTAATACTCCAGTGTCGAGCCGCCTACGCCGCCTCCGAAATCGAATACGAGCTGAACATCCTCCATATCTATACCAGCTACGTTATCAAGACGGTATACAAACTCTTCATCCGCCTTAACAGCGTGTCTCTCTGTACAATAGTAAGTATTGTCATCACCTTCCTTGACAAGTTTGATGGTAATGCTAGGATGATCTTCTGAAGAAAGGATCTTCACCTGAAAGTCATAAGTCTTGTCAGCGCTTGTGCTGAATCCAAGAGTCTTATACTTCACCTGAGCCTGCCACTGCAGTGCACCGAGAGCCTCAGGGAATGTAAGGTAGTAATGGTTTCCGTCTGCTGAATATTTCGCAGGATCGATCGGCGACCATCCCTCTCCAGTCGCGAAATAGAAATCCATGTTATTCAGATTCGCTGTAAGCCAAAGATTTGAATCTGCAGCTGCATCCCATACAGTCTGCTTCATTTTGTCAACAGTCACCTCAAGGGCACCAGTTCCGTCGGTATCCACGCAAGTGATTGTGTACCAACCTTCCTCGAATGCAGATCCTGCAGCAAAATTACCGTCAGCATTAGGAATGTCGAGATATCCGTTTCCGTTGATTGCCGCATACCTGTTCTTAAGCCATACACGCTCTCCGGTATTATCATCACCCCAGTTCGGCTGTTCAAATAGCTTGAAGTTAGGGCTGGTCATGTACAGAGTTACCTTGTATGTCTTGTCTGCAACCTTAAGAAGAGGAATGTCTGCACTTTCTCCGGTATTCCAGCCTGGCTCCTTGCCCTGAGGCTTGCCTGCGCCAGTTCCAATAACCCAGATTGCATTAGGGAAGACCGCAGTTTCACCATCAGTCAGAGGAATGACTTTGAGGAAACCTTCCTGAACGAGGATTCTGTAATCTCCGTCCGGGCCGAGGAATGTCAGGCTATTGCCCGAACCCTTAAACCAGTCGATATCTACAGCTGTCTGCTCGATTCCGACAAGTTCAATAGTCTGACCTTTGGTAAGGCTGAGTTCTACCTTTCCTCCTTCAACTGCTACACCACCGATTGACTGTGAAGGGCCCTTGATGTCACGAGCCTTGAAAATCATCTGCCAGTAGCAGCCTTCATTCATTGCCACGACAACGAGTCTGGTCTCTGTAAGCTCAGTGACCTTATAAACAGGAGTGTTGTACATATTGTCTGAAGGGAGATAAACCATAGGAGTACCTGCAGCGAGGGTTATCGTCTCACCATCAAATGTATAAGTCGCCTCAACGTCAGCCTGGTCGATATCGATGTCCGGCTCTGCTCCTGGGTTAGGACCGATTACGGTAACACCCCAGTTGATGTACATCTTGCCGTCTGCACCTGAATCATATACATATTTTCCGTCAGGGAAGAAGGTAACGACATCGTCATACATTCCGAAATCGCTCTTTTCATAAGGCTTTGCAGACCACCATCCAGCTGGATTTTCAGCATCCGGACCACATCCGAGGTGACCCTGTGAATCAGCATCCATCACCCAAGCCTTGCCCTTGCCGTCAGTTCCTGCAAGGAGTTCCTCCGGAGTTGCAACCTTGACAGCCGGAACGAAATCATACAACCATGAGATTGTACCTTCTCCGTTAGGAGCATTGTTGGCAGCAAGTTTGAGGGATTTCTTTGCCTTTGATTCGAGCACAAGGAAACGAGGATCGTTGTAAATGAAATCGTTTGGAATATAAGATAAGTTCTTCTGTTCCGGAAGTACAAGCCAGATTTCCTCGATACCTGCATCATTCCAGTTGTTCTCAATAGTATAAGTGGTCTCGTAAGCAGGGATGTCAACAAGAAAGTCCGCTGACTGAGGACCTCCCATCTGAGTGAAGCCAGCATTCACATAAACCTTTCCGTCTTCTCCCGGATTGAATGAATATTTGCCGTCCTCAGTGAAAGTCATGGTGTCGTTGTAGAGACTCCAGTCAGCTTTCTCGTTGGCGCCGGCTGCCCACCATCCCTTAGGATCGTTGAGATCAGGACCGCAGCCAAAGTGGCCGTCAACACTTGAGTTCCACATCCACTCTCCGGCAAGTTTCTTCATGTGAGGAGTCGGGTCGAACGGGTCACGATAGGTGTTTTCAAGAGTGTATTCAACAGCCTGAGAGCCGAGGGATACACCGTATTTGTTGAAAGCCTTAAGTTCTACTGTATGAACTCCGGCCTCACGGATACGAAGAGAAATGCCGTTTCCAGTGTAGGAGTAGTTCTTATTTGCCTTTCCGTCAACTTTGTCCTCTCCGAATATCCACATAGGTACTACTCCTGTCTCCTTGATGGAGAAGGTGACATAGTTGGTAGCCTGGTCAACCGTAATCACTGGTGTGAGTTTTCCAGCTTCCGGAATCTGATTCTTGTCAGGAGTAGTGTACTCCGGAGTACAAGAAAAAGCAAAGACTGATGCTGCAAGCGCAGCGAATATTTTGGTGATATTTTTCATAACTCAAATCTATTTAGCGGACAGGATATTTGTTCTGAACAAGAGCTTCATCTTTATCCATTTCGTTCTGTGGGATCGGCCAGTATTTAAGGTCTGGAGTCCAGTCATACTGACGATAGAGATGGTTGTTGGCCTTGAGGACTTCAGCGGCCTGTCCTGTGCGGACCAGATCCCAGTAACGTTTACCCTCGCTGATGAACTCTTTGTGGCGTTCCTCGAGAATATCGAGCTGAGTGTTGCCTGTACCGTTTGAATGGCGGTTATCTCGAACCTGAGAGAGGTATGCACTGCCGTCCTGTCCAAGGAGCACCTTAAGCTCGGCTGCATTCAGAAGAGTCTCAGCATAACGGTAGATACGGAAGTTGCTGTTCTGGTTTACGTCTGCTGCACCAAGACATCCAGCAGTACCGTCAGCACGACCGATGTATTTTCTCTGGAAATATCCGGTATCCTGCCAACGTGGTGAATAGCTGTCCTGCTCGTTTGTCCAGTCAAGGATTGCAACGTCGCGGCGAACATCGCCGTCACCGTACATTTCATAAGCAGAGGCTGCAACAGGTCCGAAGCCCCAGCCGGAATACCAGTCTTTCTTCGCACCGTTGATACCGATAAGGGTACCGTAAACGTGTCCGCCGGAAGAAAGCATGCTGCCCCAGTCACGGGTTGCACCAACAGAAGTGAAGTTGATTTCCCAGATTGATTCAGGACCCCACTCGCCTTCGACTTCCCACATTGAAGCATAATCAGTTACAAGAGAATATCTTCCGCTGGTGATAATGCTTTCCATGTACTCGAGAGCCTTTGCATAACGGGCTTCGTCGTTCTGATACATTACGACTTCTGCATAGAGCATCTTTGCCATATCCTGGGTCACACGTCCTTCGTTGCCAGACGAGGCCTTGTCAGGAAGAGCATTCATTCCGATGGCAGTCTCAAGATTTGAAGCAATCTTCTCATAGACCTCATCAGCAGGGAGCTGAGGAGCACGGTAAGGCTCAGTAAGGTTTACATCGTAATACGGAATATTTCCCCAAAATTTCCAAAGGAGTGTATAGTAATATGCCTTGAGGACGATACCTTCAGCAACGAGCTGGTTCCTGAGGCTTTCACTTATATTCGGAACCATATCTACATGCTCTATGAGTACGCATGAACGGTTGATACCGGAATAAAGGACTGTCCAAAGGCTGCTGCACTGCTCTGTAGCAGTCACCTTGTAGA
>CALZOR010000008.1 GCA_945827785.1 uncultured Bacteroidales bacterium
CGTCTTGCTGAGCGGTAATTTCTGCGTTGTCCTCCTTCTTCAGTCGGTCATTACCTGGAGGTAACTCCCTCCATCATCAGTCGTCCGCCTTGAACTTCCGGTTTGATTTTTAACGAAAGAAGCAGCCTCGTTGGACTGCTTCTTTCCAGCTATAAGAAAACCTTTAAAAGGTTGCTTTCATTACGAAAGTTTGTTGATGTAAACTGCGATACCGCTCTTGAGGTTTGCAGCCTTGTTCTTGTGAATAACACCAATCTTAGCAAGCTTGTCAATCATTGCGTAAACCTTAGGAGCATTTGCCTCTGCTGATGCCTTGTCGGTGGTATTTCTCAACGCACGAATTGCGTTCCTTGTTGTCTTTGCATAATATTTATTATGCAATCTGCGCCTCTCGCTCTGGCGATAGCGCTTGTCTGCTGAAGCGTGGTTTGCCATTGTTCTTATTTTTTATATTTTTTGTAGTGGGTAGGGGAATCGAACCCCTATTGCAAGAATGAAAATCTTGAGTACTAGCCGTTATACGAACCCACCTTGCCAGCCATTTTTATCAAATGGGAGTGCAAAGGTAAGAAATGTTTCTGAATTGACAAATTTTTCTTGACTTTTCTTACCAATTATTTCACTTCTCCTATTTCTCTTCCCTGGCCTTCGCCCATTCAAAAGAGTAGAGAACAGACTCTATCTGCCTGAGATAGTGGCGTTTGTCATATTTTGGAGCATATACGAACGCTTCCATGACAATCATCTCGGTTCCATCCTGATTATAGAACGCATGAGCAACGAAAGGACCTCCCATATAGTCATTATATACTTCCCAGAAGCCTCTAATCTCCGCGAAGTCCCTTCCCTTGTATTTCATATACTTTATAGATGGCCTTGCAAAGGTGCTGGTCATCATGTAGGTATTTTCGAACATTCCCGGAACATTGTTCTTGAGCATCTCTGCATTTTCCTCAAGAATTTCGTCAAGGCCCATCATCTGCTTTCCTGCAACTACAGGATATTTATATATAAGTATGCCCTGGCTTGTGAACTGGGTGTCATAGGAAATCCAGATGAAGTCGTCTGTCTGCTTCTTGAGCCTGTAGCCTGAAGGAAAATGTGGAGAACCTCCAACCATGGCGCTTACAACCGGAGCCAGTGCCCTCTCTTCATATTTTTTTGAGTTGATGATTATCCTGTCTCTTTCCGCCTGCTCGAGGGTGGTGATGATCTTGCCGGCATTTTCTTTAAAAAGCTCGAGCGCAGAGTCACTGTCGGCCGCATTGATGCGGATAATGCACTGAGGCGTTGCCCACACGTCCTGCTGAAGGACCAGCCCCGGATTGGTTACCTTCGGGCTGATATTCAGGATGATAATGTTCCTGTGAATCTGGAACATGCTTCCGAAACCTCCCGGAGCGACATTCACAAGCGAGTACAGAGGCTCCCTCTGAGGCAGGTACGGGCAGTCGGCAGCCAGAGTGTCCCTTATTGCAGTCCCGACGGCACCTTCCCAGTCTGCCTTGTCGATTACTACGATGACTTCGCCGGCCTTTCCGCTTACGTTCGGAAGCAGAGCTTTCTTACGTCCCCCGCATGAAACCATGGCAAGAATGCAGATGGCCATGGCCATATAAGATAATATCCGTTTCATATATATTAAGGTATAAAGGTATATTGGTTAATCACAACATTTTGAAAAGCCTTGCGATATCGTTGCCGAAGGCAAGGAACATCAGACCGAATATGAGCAGCATCCCGACAATCTGCATTGCATACATGAATTTGTCGCTTGGCTTGCGTCTTGTAATCATCTCATACAGAGTGAATACGATATGGCCTCCGTCCAGTGCCGGGACAGGCAGCAGGTTCATCACACCCAGCATGATTGAGAGCAGGGCAAGAATGTTGAGGAATTCGTACCAGTTCCACTTCGAAGGGAAAATCTGCCCCATCGCAATGAAACTTCCCACGGATTTGTACGCCCCTGTGCTCGGAGTCGCCACCAGTTTCAAATCCTGAAGATAGCCTCCTATTGTCTTGAATGTCAGGGAGAAACCGGCAGGAATTGCGCTCATAAAATTATATTCTTTCGTCTTGACGGGCGGCATGGCCAGCTGTACGCCAAGCATTCCGAGCGAGTCCACCTGGAGAGCCATGCAGAGCGTATCGGCCCCGCGGACAATCTCGGTCTCAATCTGCCTTGATGCATTTTCCCTCAAAATCCCTCGGGCATCCTGCACGAACCTTATGGGGCGCCCGTCCAGGGCTACGATTCTATCGCCCTGGCCGATTCCCGCCTCCGAGTTCACCGAAGAAGAAGGAACGGCTGAAATTGTGAACGGAATCGCTATGTCGAACATGCCCGGAGTATTGAGCACCTGCGGAAGCATGCTGTGGTCGATGTAGATGTCAAGCGTGTCTGTCCCCCTGAGCACTCTCGCCTTCCTTGCGGTCTGCCTTGCGAGGTCTGCCTGAAGCATGCCGAAATTCTCCGGCACATAGTCATCGAAACTCAGGATACGGTCACCGCTGCGGAAGCCCATGTCGTATGCCAGATCATTGACATAGATGTAGTTGTCTTCGTTGCTGTAGTAGCTCGTCCCCCATTTCATCAATATGCCGGAATATATTGCGATGGCCAGGATGAAATTGAAAAGCACTCCTCCGGCCATTACAAGCAGCCTTTGCCATGCCGGCTTTGTCCGGAATTCCCATGGCTGGGGTTCGTGTTTGGTGAATTCGGTGTCCATTGATTCGTCCACCATGCCGCATATTTTGCAATAGCCTCCGAGGGGAAGCCAGCCTATTCCGTACTCGGTCTCTCTGGATGCGAGCTTCGGGAAGAGTTTGCTGAACCATCCGCTCTTGGTGCTGAGCAACTTGAACCCTCCGGCATCGAAGAAGAGGAAGAACTTGTCAACCCTTATGCCGAAAATCTTTGCAAAAGTGAAATGCCCCAGTTCGTGTATTGCAATAAGCAGCGAAAGGGCGACAATAAGCTGCAATGCCTTTATCAATACTGTCATTGTTTCTGATGGATTCGCCTGCCCTCCTGTCTGTCAATGAGTTCTGACGCTTTGGCGAGGACGGCATCGTTTGTTCTGAAAATTGTATCCAGGTCGCACGCTTTATCAAAATCCGAGCCATTCATGCACTCGGAAACGATGTCCGTGATGGTGTAGAACCCGATTCTGCCTTTAAGATAGGCTGCGACAGCCGCTTCGTTGGCGGCATTCATGATGCATGCCATGTTGCCTCCCTTGTCCAAAGCCATGTAAGCAAGGTCCAGTGATGGAAATCTCTCCCTGTCCGGAGCGAAGAAAGAAAGGCTGCCGAGCTGGGCGAAATCGAGTTTCTTGTTGGAAAGTGTCATCCTGTGCGGAAAGCAGAGCGCAAACTGAATCGGTTCCCTCATGTCGGGATGTCCCATCTGTGCTATCACCGCCCCGTCGGCATATTCCACCATTGAATGGATGATGGACTCGGGGTGGATGACCACGTTGATCTTGTCTCCGGGAGTTCCGAAAAGCCACCTTGCCTCTATGATTTCCAGACATTTGTTCATCATGGTTGCGGAGTCTATGGTTATCTTTGCTCCCATGTTCCATTTCGGGTGCTTCAGGGCCTGCCCCGGTGTCGCCCTCGCAATCTGCTCCTTTGTCCAGGTCCTGAAAGGGCCTCCGGATGCCGTAAGATGGATTTTTTCGATCTCTGCCCCTGCCGACCCCATGAGACATTGGAAGATGGCGGAGTGCTCTGAATCCACCGGCAGGATCTTCGCCTTGTATTCCATGGCCATTTCCATGACTGTCTGTCCTGCGGCAACGAGGGTTTCCTTGTTGGCCAGGGCTATTGTCTTGCCCGCCTTGATTGCCGCCACCGTGGATGCCAGTCCGCTGAATCCGACCATCGAGGTGAGGACGATGTCAATGTCCTCGCTGGTGACAAGGTCGCAGACCGACTGCATTCCCGCAAATACCTTTACAAAATGGGGCCTGAGGGCCTGGTTGACCTCCTCGTATTTTGCTTCGTTACAGATTACGACATTGTTTGCATTGAATTCAATTGCTTGATTGATAAGAAGTTCGCTGCTGTTGTTGGCTGTGAGCAGCTCAACCTCGAAAAGGTCGGGGTGCTGTCTTATCACATCCAGTGCCTGTGTACCTATCGATCCTGTTGACCCCAGGATGGCTATATGTCTTTTTTCCATAATTATGCGATTAGAAACTTATGTACGATGTCGGGTCGATGCTCTGGCCGTTGTGCCACAATTCGAAATGCAGGTGTGGTCCGGTTGTCGTCGTGCCTGTGTTTCCGAGAAGGGCTATGGGTGTGCCGGCCGTGACTTTGTCTCCCGTCTTCTTGAGCAGTTTTTCGTTGTGCCGGTAGATTGAAACGATGTCGCCGCTGTGCTGAATCTGGATGCTGTTGCCTGTTTCTTCGTTCCATTGTGCTGAAATTACTGTGCCGTCCAGCACCGCCTTTACCACCGATCCGCTTGGTGCAGTTATGTCTATATATGGGTGAAAATCAGGGTCATAGCCCTGGGAAATGACTCCTTTCACAGGTGTGAAGAAATGCATGCCCTCGATTGGGAGCGCCCTCTTTGCACGGGATGAAATCTCGAATTGTTCCTCCTGCTTGACCTGCTGGCGCAGAAGGGAATCCTGTTTCTGAAGGGCCGTCGCATCTGTCGGAACGACCTCCGCTTTCCTGGCATTGATGATGCTGTCGATTTTCAATGGCTCACGTCCTTCGACCGTCCTCCTAAGATTTTCTGAATATAATTCCCATTTATATATCTCATTTTCAAGAGAATCCACCTTTATGGCATTCTGGATGGCTGCTCTTTTTGAACCCTCGTCAGGATAGCCCGGGATAAAAACGCGGACAGGTGTGTATGCCACAATGGCAAAAATCGCAGCTGAGAATATGACCACCACGCTGACTATTGCAACCAGGAAACTTGCTCTGGAAAAATGCAGTGTCAGGAATTGTTCATGAGTCTGGTCATCAATAAGTGCGAGCCTGAAATTTCGCACTTTATGCTCTTTGTGCTCCTTGGATTTATTGTTATGTTTATTGTTCAGTGCCATAATTTTTATAACTTTGTCCCCGATATGGACAGGCTAATAGGCATAGATTACGGACGGAAAAGGGTCGGACTTGCAGTCAGTGACCCGCTCGGAATTTTTGCCTCTGCCCTTGAAACGGTACAGACTGCAAAGATAATAGAATATCTCAGAAATTACTCAGAAAAAGAGAATGTATCCGCTTTTGTGGTTGGTATGCCGCAGAATATGAACGGTGCTCCTTCAGAGGCTGCGAAGGATGTGAAGGCATTTCTGGTTCAACTTGAGAAGGCATTTCCCGGAGTCCCGATTCATCTTGAAGATGAGCGTTTCACCTCCGTCCTGGCCCATCGTGCCATGATTGACGGAGGCATGAAAGCCTCGGACCGCAGGGACAAGGAGTCTGTGGACAAAATCAGCGCTGCAATCATCCTCCAGAGCTACATGGACCGGACTTCAGGCTCGAATTTTGCTTATGACCCGGCCCTGGTCCCGGATACCCTGACCTCCAAGGTTTCGGGCCGCAGACGCCGCAAATGATACGGTAACATTCTGTAAATTAAAATAATATATAATATAATGATACTTCCGATTTATTTATATGGTTCTGAAATCCTGAGGAACCAAAATGTTGACGCCGACCTCACGGACAAGGAAGGTCTGGCAAGTTTCATCGCCGACATGAAGGACACTCTCAAGGAAGCTGACGGATGCGGACTTGCCGCGCCTCAGGTTGGAGTGAACAAGAGGATACTCATCGTGGACGGGACTGACCTTGCCGACACTTATGACTACCTGAAGGATTTCCGCCGCACGATGATCAATCCGGTCATTGTCGAGGAAAGTGAGCAGACATGCGAATATTCAGAGGGCTGTCTCAGCGTGCCCGGCATCTATGCCGAGGTGACACGCCCTTCGGTAATCAAGGTCGAGTATTATGACGAGAATCTCAACAAGGTAACCGAAGAGTTCAAGGGCTTTGCCTGCCGTATGGTCCAGCACGAGATGGACCACCTTGACGGAAACCTCTTTGTTGACCGCGTTTCTGCCATCCGTCGCAAAATGATTGCCCGCAAGCTCCAGGGAATATCAAAGGGAGCTGTCAAAACCCGTTATAAATCAAAAAGATAATTGATATGGGAGCATTTCACGCTTATGATATCAGAGGAATCTGGAATGTGGATTTCGACAGGGAGACCGCCTATAAGGTAGCGTATTTTCTCCCTGAACTTCTTGCAACGGACAAGGTTGCAGTGGGAAGGGATTGCCGTGTTTCATCAGATGAAATACATCAGGCTGTTCTTCAGGGAATTACAGATGCAGGTGCCGATGTCTATGACCTTGGTCTGACGACAACCCCGGCAGTATATTTCGCAACTGCAAATTATGGATTCAAGGCTTCGGTACAGATTACTGCCTCGCACAATGGACCGCAGTACAACGGTATGAAGGTCTCGACAGAAAATGCACGTGCAGTGGGCTATGATGCAGGTCTGAAGACCATCAAACAGTGGATCGACGAGGGTAAACCGACTCCTGCAGCCGAAACCAAGGGGCAGGTTCATCAGATGAACATTTATAAGGACTATCTTGATTTCCTGCTGAAATACAAGGAGGACTACAGCAATCTGAACATCGCCATGGACCTTTCCAACGGAATGGCAAATCTTTTTGCGCGTCCCGTTTTCGGCGACCAGCCTCACTATCTCTTCGAAGGAATGGATGGAAGGTTTCCGAATCATGAGCCTAACCCATTGATACAGAAGAATGTGGAGGCTTTGAAGGAACTGGTTCGGAAAACCGGGGCAGATGTCGGCGTAATCTATGACGGGGATGCAGACAGGGTAATGTTCGTGGACGAGAACGCCCGTTTCATTTCTCCTGACCTGATGATTGCAGTGCTCGGACAGTATTTCCTTGTGGAAAGAGGTGAAAAGGGACTTGTCCTTCAGGATATCCGCTCCAGCAAGGCTGTCGGCGAGTATCTCGCACCGCTTGGCGGAGAAATGCGCACATGGAAGGTAGGTCGTGCATTCGCTGCCGAGAAACTCCGTGAAATAGACGGCGTGTTCGGAGGCGAACTTGCCGGCCACTATTATTTCCGTGATTTCTTCTATTCTGACAGCGGAATGCTCGCTTCTATCCTGATTCTCAATGTGATAAGCAAACTCAAGAAGGAAGGAAGAACACTCAGTCAGCTCATATCGGAGATTGAAAAATACCAGAATTCCGGAGAAATCAACTTCCGCCTTGAAGACAAGGCCGGGGCTATGGACGCCGTGAGGGACATGTTCATGAGTGCGGAGAAGCACACCGCTTATATGGATTTCGATGGCTACAGAGTTGAATTCCCGCAGTGGTGGTTCAATATAAGGCCTTCAAATACAGAACCTTACCTGCGTTTTATTTGCGAAGCGACATCTAAGGAACTCCTGGATGAGAAGATACAGGCAGTAAGGGACCTGCTCACTTCAAAATTCGGAGCGGAATAGGATGAGGAGGTTCGGATTTTTAATGACAGCCTGCATGATAATGCTTTTCGGGAGCTTTCATGCAGGCGCTGTCGTTCCTCAGAGGATCGATACAAGCAGGATTCAGCTCCAGATTCCGAGACTTTTTCTCCAAAGTGTGAAGTCGCTGGAGATTTCTCCGTCCGATCCCATCGATACCCTTGATACCGTAAACGAACATGTCAAGGTGATTCTTTTCGGAGACAATACCTGGAGATATTATAAAACTCCTGATTTCAAGGCACTTGCGGGTGTCTTTGATGAAAACTGGAACAATGTTGATTCCAATCCTTACAAGCTATCTCTGGAAAATCTTCCATATTCCTGGTCCATCTGGCTTGTGGACAGTCTCAGCCAGTACCACTGCCCTTATCAGGGGGATGTATATTATAGAGGTAAATTCGGCATAAGGAGGGGACGCCGTCACCAGGGAGTCGATATCCCTTTGAAGACCGGGGAACCGGTACATGCGACTTTTACCGGCAGGGTGAGGGTATCCAAATATCTGGGAGGATATGGAAATGTGGTGATAATCAGGCATGAAAACGGACTTGAGACTTTCTATGGGCATCTTTCAGAAAGGAAGGTCGGGGAAAATGAGTGGGTAAATGCCGGGGATGTCATCGGACTTGGTGGCTCGACCGGCCGCTCGACCGGTCCGCATCTTCATTTTGAAACCCGTTACAAGGGCTTTGCCTTTGATCCCCAGTGGCTTATCGACTTCAAGACTGGAGACCTGCGTCACCGGCTCTTCGTCCTGAAGAAGAAGTATTTCAGTCCGTACAGCAATTATGAGCAGGATTTTGAAGATGAATTCAAAAACGAGGAGGATGACAGGAGGGAAGAAGCTGAAAGGGCGGCAATGAGATTCCACACGGTCAAGTCAGGAGATACTCTCGGCAGGATTGCAATCAACAACGGGACGACTGTAAGTGCCATCTGCAAGCTCAATGGCATCAAGCCGGATACTGTCCTGAAAATAGGCCGTAAACTTCGTGTGAAATAGCCACCTGCTTCCACCTGAGCAGAAAATCAAGAAAAATATCCGATTAACGAGATATTTATATATTTTTGCAAACTTTTTCGGACGATTATTATTGGTAAATATATGGAAATTAGAAACATCGCAATCATCGCCCACGTTGACCATGGAAAAACCACCCTGGTTGACAGGATGATTTATCAGGCGCGTCAGGCACGCGAGCAGGAGAAGTTGGGAGAACTGATCCTCGATAACAATGACCTCGAAAGGGAAAGAGGTATCACAATCCTTGCAAAAAACGTATCAGTTACATATAAGGGAGTGAAAATCAATGTGATAGACACTCCGGGCCATAGCGACTTCGGAGGCGAGGTCGAGCGCGTGCTCAACATGGCTGACGGTGTCCTTCTGCTTGTGGACGCATTTGAAGGCTGCATGCCGCAGACAAGGTTCGTGCTTCAGAAAGCAATTGAGATGGGCAAGAAACCGGTTGTGGTGATAAATAAGGTTGACAAGCTGAACTGCCGTCCGGATGAGGTTCAGGAAGAGGTTTTCGACCTGATGTTCTCTCTCGGGGCAACTGAGGACCAGCTTGATTTCAAGACTGTTTACGGAAGTGCAAAGCAGGGATGGATGTCCTATGACTGGAAACAGCCGACAAACGACATCACTGCTCTTCTCGATACGATTCTGGAGGTGATTCCTGCTCCTGAAAAGAATGAAGGAACTCCGCAGATGCTGATTTCGTCTCTCGAATATTCTCCTTACGTGGGACGGATTGCAGTCGGAAGGGTTACCAGAGGTGCCCTCACTGCAGGCATGAACATCACTCTCTGCAAGAGATATGACATTCAGGAAAAACAGAAAATAAAGGACCTGATGATTTTTGACGGCCTCGGAAAGACCAAGGTGGATACGGTTGAGTGCGGGGACATCTGCGCCGTTGTCGGCATCGAAGGTTTCGAGATCGGAGATACCATTGCTGACTGGGAAAATCCTGAGCCGCTTCCTCCGATCGAGGTCGATGAGCCTACGATGAGCATGCTCTTCTGCATCAACAACTCTCCGTTCTTCGGACGTGAGGGCAAGTTCGTCACTTCCCGTCACCTTAAGGAGCGTCTTGACAAGGAGCTTGAGAAGAACCTTGCGCTCAGGGTGAAACCGGGCCCGAATGCCGATTCGTTCATCGTTTACGGTAGGGGAGTCCTGCATCTTTCTGTCCTGATTGAGACAATGAGACGTGAAGGCTTTGAACTTCAGGTTGGCCAGCCGAAGGTCCTCGACAAGACAATCAACGGACAGAGGTGCGAGCCTATAGAAAATCTTACAATCGAGGTGCCTGAGGAGTTTGTCGGAAAGGCCATTGAAATGGCAACCAGACGTAAGGGAGCCCTCATCCAGATGGAAAACAGGGGCGACAGGACGCATCTTGAGTTCGACATTCCTGCACGTGGCCTCATGGGTCTCAGAAGCAACCTTCTCACTGCAACCCAGGGAGAGGCTGTCGTTGCCCACAGGTTCAAGGGTTATGAACCGTACAAGGGAGAGATCGAGCGCAGGACAAACGGTTCCCTCGTTTCGCTTGAGACCGGACTTTCCGTTGCTTACTCTATGGATAAGCTTCAGGACAGGGGACGTTTCTTCATCGAGCCGGGAGTTGACATCTATGCCGGACAGGTTGTCGGCGAGCATACTCGCGAAAGAGACCTCAATATCAATATCTGCAAGACCAAGAAGCTGACCAACATGCGTGCTTCGGGAAGCGATGACAAGGTGATGCTTCCTCCTCCGATTGTTTTCTCTCTCGAGGAGGCTTTGGAGTATATTCAGGAGGACGAACTTGTTGAGGTAACCCCTAAGTCGATGAGAATCAGGAAAATAATCCTTGACGAAATTGAACGCAAGCGTCGTGGAAATGTAGCTGAGGAATAGTTTTTCCGGGCCCATAAGGTGGAAAAACTCTTTTTCAACTGAAAAAGTTTGAAAGTTTCGAAAGTTTTCTTTACCTTTGCGGGCTCAAAATCTATTTTTAGGGTTGATGGACGTAAAACTTGAAATACCTTTGAATGGATTGACTTGTGGGCAGACTCGTTTCTGCTGGCAGGTTGGGAAGGAGTTCTTTGAGTCTTTTGGCAATTCTGAAATATTCGGTGCAGCTCTTGAGGTGGAAGCTCTGGTAGGCAAGCAGGGAAGAAATGTGATGGTCAGCGGCAATGCTTCCGGAAGCGTAACGGTCGAATGTGACAGATGCCTTGAGGATTTGCAGATTCCGGTCTGTGCTGATTTCGAGCTTGAAATCAGGTTCGGGGATGGAGAGGATGAGCAGCAGGAAGACGGACGTGAGATTCTGTATGTTCCTGGGACTGATACTGAAATGGATCTGGGGCAGATAGTATATGACTATGTATGTCTGTCGCTGCCTATTCAGAGGGTTCATCCCGAAGGGGAATGCAATCCGGATGCAGTAAGGTTCCTCGGAATGGAAACCGAGGAGGATGCCTCGGAGGAGGCTCCTGAGCAGAACAATCCTTTTGCAGCGTTGAAAGGACTCTTTGGAGAAAACTAAGATAATTAAGTTTCGCATTTAGCGAAACTACCATATTTAGAGACCTTTAGGTCGATAATAAGTCCCTTCCCCGGGGGAAGGGATTTAGGGATAGGTCCTCGTAAAAAGGGAAATGTGCGGTGGGAAGAAGTTTCGCAAGCGGCACAACCCTCAGGATCATAATAAGTTATAACTTGCGAAACTTGAGTAAGATATTAATAATTAAAAATATAGAACAATGGCACATCCGAAACACAAAGTCTCTAAGCAGAGACGTGACAAAAGAAGAACACATGACGTTGCGGTAGTTCCTACCCTCGCTACTTGTTCAAACTGTGGCGCAACAATCATGTATCACAGAGTATGTCCAGAGTGCGGCTACTACAGAGGCCGTCAGATTATCGAGAAGAAAGCTGAGTAAGTTTTCTCCGGTAAAGAGGGACACTCTCATGGCCCTGTAGTTCAACGGATAGAATGGAAGTTTCCTAAACTTTAGATAGCAGTTCGATTCTGCTCGGGGCTACAAAATTGGCGACCAACCGGTCGCCTTTTTTGTTCTGTATCTTCACTTTGCCCCATTCATGGTAAAGAGGAGCAATTTTGGAAGATTCCTTATGAAAAATAATCGTTAACTCCGCAAAAAGTGGTATTTTTGCGCCTGCGTATGGAAATTATGAAAAAGAAAGAATTCGGAAAATATGAAAAGTATGCTCTCGTGACGGGAGCCGCATCCGGGATGGGCCGGCTATATACCATCCGTCTTGCCACCATGGGCTATAATGTGATACCGGTGGATATAAATAAGGAAGGTCTGGATCAGACCTGCTCTATGGCGAAGGATGCCGTCATGGCCCTGGAAGGCCTTGATACGGATGCCAGAGGCAGGTTCAGGATGCTCCCTCTCGTGCAGGACCTTTCTCTGAGAGAGGCCGCAGAGCAGGTGTTCCAAAAGACTGAGGCTGAGGGATGTAAGGTGGAAGTGCTTGTAAACAATGCCGGCATCATGTATTGCAAGGGAATAGCTGAAACGGCTGAGAGAAAGCTTGAACTCATAATGGCAGTACACATGACAACGCCTCTGATGCTTTGCCGCAAATATGTCAACGGAATGAAGGAGAGGGGATGCGGCTATATCCTGAACATTTCCTCGCTTGCGGCATGGATGAGCTGGCCGGGTATCGGAATGTACGGAAATACCAAGCGCTTCGTGAAGGATTATTCACGTGAGCTCAGAATCGAATGTCAGAAGACGGGCGTCAGCGTCACGAATGCTTATTTCGGCGCAGTTGACACTCCTCTTGTCCCTTTGAGGGACGACTTGAGGAAGCTTGCAAGGGGACTGACTGTCATGATTCGCCCGGAGAAGGCAGTGAGCAGGGCTTTGAGAGCTACATTCAACCGCCGCAGGGGAGTAATGCCGGGATTGGTGAACTGGATTTTCCTTCCGTTCATCATCATTTTGCCGGACTGCCTTCTCGGCTGGATATACAGGAAGGTAAAAAAATATTTGTAATTTTGTGAAACTTGAGTATAAACATTGAAAACGCTACCATGCAGACAGAAATAGTAAATTGCCTGATAGTAGGAGGCGGCCCTGCGGGTTACACCGCAGCAATCTATGCCTCACGTGCGGATTTGTCCCCTGTGCTTTATGAGGGAATCCAGCCGGGAGGTCAGCTCACTACGACAACCGACATTGAGAATTATCCCGGATTTGAGAACGGCATCTCCGGGAATGCCCTGATGGAAACCATGCGTGCCCAGGCTGTAAGGCTTGGAGCGGACGTCCGTACCGGTACTGTAACTGATGCGGATCTTTCTTCTCGTCCGTTCAGGATCACAATTGACGGAGAGAAAGACATCATGGCCAGGTCGCTTATCATCGCAACCGGAGCCACTGCAAAATATCTCGGCCTTCCGTCTGAAACAAAGTACCGAGGCCTCGGCGTTTCAGCCTGCGCTACATGTGACGGCTTTTTCTACAGGAAGAAGACAGTTGCAGTCGTAGGCGGAGGAGATACTGCATGTGAAGAGGCAACCTACCTTGCCGGACTTTGCAAGAAGGTTTATATGATTGTCCGCAGGGATGTGCTCAGGGCTTCCCAGACAATGCAGGAGAGGGTGATGTCCACGGAAAACATTGAAGTACTCTGGAACTGCAACACCCGCGAAGTACTCGGAAATGAATATGGAGTTACCGGGGCGAGGCTTGAGAGAAAGGATGGCGAGATTTTTGATATAGAGCTGAACGGCTTTTTCCTGGCCATTGGCCACCACCCTAATTCAGATGTGTTCAACAAGTGGATTGCCGTGGACAAAGAGGGCTACATCATAACGGACGGCAAGTCTTCAAAGACCAATGTTGAAGGTGTTTTTGCAGCAGGAGATGTTCAGGACCCTGTTTACAGGCAGGCCATCAATGCTGCAGCGTCCGGCTGCCGTGCCGCCCTGGATGCGGAAAAGTTCCTAAAAATGCAAAAATGACAATGAAATTGAGAAATCTTATCCTTGCAGTGGCTTCACTGCTGGCTCTGGCTTCATGCAAATCACAGTATGAGGCAATTTTGTCGAGCAACGATGCTGATGCAAAGTATGAAGCTGCCTTCGAGTATTACAATAACCGCAAATATTCAAAGGCTGCCAATCTTTTCGAATCACTTTCAGTATTGACAAATGGAACCGAGAGGGATGACACCGTCAGGTATTACTGGGGATTGAGCAACTATAAATTTAAGGACTACTACACTGCGGAAACCAATTTCGAGCAGTTCCTTGAGGTGTATCCGAGAAGCCCGTTCGCATCTGAAGCGCGCTTCCTCAGGCTGGACTGCCTCTATCGTTCCACCCTCAGGTATGAACTCGACCAGACTCCGACTCACAAGGCAATTGCCGCCATTTCGGAATATCTCATCGAATATCCTTCTTCAACTCATGCTGAAGAGTGCAACGACATGCTCGACGACCTGGGCGAAAGACTGGACCGCAAGGCTTATGAAAGCGCCAAACTCTATTACAAGATGGAGGATTACCTCGCATCAAGGGTTGCCCTGCGCAATGTGCTGAAGGACAATTCGGAGAACCGTTATCGTGAGGATGTCCTTTATTATATTGCAATGTCCTCTTATAAATATGCCCAGCTCAGTATCCCTTCGAAGCAGAGAGAGCGTTATCTGGTCTTTGTCGATGACTATTTCAATTTCATCGGTGAACTTCCGGAGTCAAAATACAGGAAGGAACTGGATGTCATATATCAGAGGGCGCAGAAAGCTCTTGGAAAAGCGCCTGTCGTGACAGAGGATTCCCACAAGAGTGAAAAGGATTTTGCCAAAGAAAGGCAGAAACTTCTGAAAGAATATCAGAAAAGCAAGAAAAAAAATGAAACCACCTCCAAATAAAGGGGTATAATTAAATAGAAGATAAAGATTTTTATATATGGCAAAGACAAAAGTACCTACAAACACAATCACACGTGACCTCTGCGACCTGGCTGCACCAACCGGGAACATCTATGAAACAGTGGTAATCCTTTCAAAAAGAGCTAATCAGATTTCAATAGCTGAGAAAAAGGAACTTACACGCAAGCTTGAGGACTTCAAGAACGACCGTGACACCATGGAGGAGGTTTTCGAGAACCGTGAGCAGATTGAAATCTCAAAATACTACGAAAGACAGCCTAAGCCGTCACTCGTTGCCATTGAGGAATTCAAGGACAACGAAATTTTCTACAGGATGGCAAAGCAGGAGGACGAAGAGTAAGTCATGCTTTCAAGGCTCCAAGTCAAGAATTTTGTACTGATAGACTCTCTGGAAATTGATTTTCCGGAGGGTCTGGTCATTATTACTGGCCAGACCGGTGCAGGAAAGTCCATACTTCTGGGGGCCCTCTCCCTTGTGATGGGATCCAAGGCAGATGCCGGGATGCTTTCTGACGGAGCCGAAAACTGTGTCGTTGAAGCCGAATTCGAGGCTGCAGGGCTTGAAGAAGGGCTTCTTCCGATACTTGAAGAAAACGATATCGACTGGGACGGGGGACATCTGATTCTCAGACGTGTTGTCAACCGTTCCGGAAGGTCCAGGGCCTTTGTAAATGACTCTCCTGTGCCTTTGCAAGTGCTTCAGAACATTTCATCCCGCCTTATTGACATTCACTCCCAGCATCAGACTCTGCTTTTGGCTGACAGGCAGTTCCAACTTTCAATACTTGACCATTTTGCCGGCAATTCGCAGCTGCTTAACGACTGTGCAGAAGCTTGGCGCAATCTTGGCCGCCTGAGAGGCGAACTGGAAGAACTTGATCGGAGGATTGCTGCAATTGAAAGGGACAGGGACTATAATGAGGCGCAGTTCCGCCAGCTGGATGCCGCTGCCCTTCGCTCCGGCGAGCTTGAGGAACTTGAGCAGGAGCAGAAGAGCCTTGCAAATGCCGAGGAGATAAAGACGGCATTGTGTTCTGTCGAGGCCATGTATGATGCTTCTGCATCGCAGGACGGACTGTCGATGGACGCTTCCCTTAAGGAGGCTTTCAAGCAACTGAATAAGGTTTCTAAATATCTTCCTGCTGCGGAAGAACTTGCCCGCAGGATTGACTCATGCCGTCTTGAGCTTGAGGATATAGTCTCGGAGGTTAGTTCTCTCAATGACGGAACTCTTCTTTCTGAAAGTCGTCTTGAAGAGGTTGAGGCTCGTATGTCCTTGATATACAGCCTTATGACAAAACATTCCTGTGCAAATGAGGCTGAGCTGATTGCTCTCAGGGACAGTTTGTCGGAGAATCTTGCCGACTCCACCATCCTTCTTGAACGCCGGGAAGCCCTTTCAAAGGAAATTTCTAAAGCAGAATCTGTTTTCGATTCTTTTGCTCTCGCTCTACGCAACTCAAGGCAAGCTGCTGCTAAGCCTTTTGCCCGGAGCATTGAAGAGTCCATCCGTTCTCTTGAACTGCCTTATGCTGTGTTTGAGGTGGCACTATCAGAAAGTGCTCCTTCATCAACGGGAACGGATACGGTCATCTTCCGTTTCAGCGCCAACAATACATCTCCGGTGGAGCTTTCAAAATGTGCTTCCGGAGGCGAACTCTCACGTATCATGCTCTCTCTCAAGGCCATGATGGCCCGCTTCACCCAGATGCCTACAATGATATTCGATGAAATAGATACTGGAGTATCAGGCAGTGTCGCGGACAAGATCGGTTCCATGGTATGCGGGATGGGCCGCTCAATGCAGGTCTTTGCAATTACCCACCTGCCTCAGGTTGCAGCCAAGGGCGATGCCCACTACCTTGTTTCCAAGGAAATGAAATCAGGACACGCCGTGTCCACCATAACAAGAATTCAG
The DNA here is from genome assembly GCA_945827785.1 of uncultured Bacteroidales bacterium. Classification (GTDB taxonomy): domain Bacteria; phylum Bacteroidota; class Bacteroidia; order Bacteroidales; family UBA932; genus Cryptobacteroides. The sequence continues at coordinate 16,429 of CALZOR010000008.1, forward strand.
GGGCGCGAACGTGTCCTGGAAGTTGCGAGAATGCTCAGCGGCTCTCATCTGACCGATGCGGCAATCGCCAATGCCGAGGCCCTTCTCAAAGGCTGATTATCTTACGGATTGCTGGCTGACTTTCCAGGAGTTTTCATACAGGATTCTGCGAACTCCTTCATTTTCCCATCCGCCTCCTTCCATTTTTCTGAACTTGAAATAACTCTGGAGCATGTCCTTGTCATGCCTGTCGAGATTTTCTGTCCATCTGCGGCCATATTTGCTGTGCATTTCTATGCTCCAGCGTGCAATGTCGTAGCCCTGAAATGCATATTGCGAAGGCTCTGCATTGAAAAGCGCCCTGTACTCCAGAAGAAAGTTCCTCACCTTGGCATCATCATAGTCGATGCTGTATGAGTGGCAGACATGCAAATGGGTGTTGTGCAGGTTCTCAACCTCGATTGTTTCGAATGACCTTATCTTTGCAGGAGCATAGAGAACAACTTCAAACTTATTGTGAATCAGAAGGTTGAGGTTGCGTACCACATCGTTTACGAAGGCTTCGCTCTCGGATGCGACAATAAACCTGTTGGTCGCCGAGTCTGTCATCAGAGCTGTCAGCGGCTCAAGTATGTCCCTTCCTTCGAGGATGCTGTATGAGAAACTATTCCATGCCATTCCAAGGGAATCAACAGCTGCAGTGAGCATCTTGTTCATGCTGCTCTCCTTATAGCCTTTTTCGGTGATGATGATGATCCTGTCTTCTTCATCCGTCTCTTCCTTCATCCACTTAGCAAGTTCAAAATACTGTGTCTGATGGGATGTCGGAGCCTGGATGAGGTTGGAATACTGTCCTGCAAGTGCCTCCACCTTAGGGTCGAGAGGGGAAATGACAGGAATCCATGACGGGATGCCTCCGATAAATCCGTTCATGTCATTGTATGATACCGGTCCTATGACGATATCGCAGTTTGTCGTATCAATTATATCGGATGATTTGCCTTCGATGGCTGTGTCAATGACCTTCAGGTTGACGTTGATTCCTTCATTGCCGAGGTCCCTGACCGCCGTGAGTACTCCTGAGTAGAAGTCCATGTTATTGCGGCTGGCAGCCTGTCCATCGGCTTTCAGCGGAAGCAGAAGAGCCAGGTCTGTTTCAGATTTCCAGAAATCAAACAGGTATCTCCTGTCTTCTTCCCTGGAATTGGCATCTTCTTCGTATATGCCTGCCTCTCCTGGCTGGGGTTCTTCAATCTGGACAATGCCTTCACCATTGGTCTTATATTGTTCGGCAAGCAGGCTGTCTTCCTCCTGGAAAGGTATCTGAATTTTTTGCCTTGTTGTCAGTTTCCTGTCCTTGAGGGAATTGACCTCCATGATGGCCTCGGCGCTCACTCCGTATTTCTGGGCAATGTCTTCGATGTCTTCATACCATTTCACGGTGTGAACCTTTCTTTTCCTGCCTTTCTTTTCTGCCTTTCCGGATTCTTGCCCGGCAGATGGCTTCTCGATTACGGCAGGCCTTTCCTCCTGGCGGGCAACCGGCTCCTCCTTCACCTCTTCCTCCTTCAGCTGCTCCTCCTTCACCGGCCCGACACCGACTGGCTTCTGTTCCTTCGGATCAGAAGCTTCTTCTTTTTTGGAAACGGAAGGAATAATCAGTATGGTGTTTTTCTTCAGACCATTTTCCTTTACTGCAGGATTGTATTTGTAGATATCCTCCGGGGTTACCTGATATGCTTTGCAGATGGAATACAGAGTCTGCCTTTCACGCACGATGTGCGAGTAGCAGACGACTCCGTCCACTTTTAATTTTTCCTTTGATATCGTAACAGGTACAGCTTCATATTGCTGAGCCCTTGACAATGAAGGTGTTGCAATCGCAATACCGGTGCATATCAATGCACAGAACAAACCTTTTATCTTCATTCTCATATATATTTGTGCTCCGGTTATTTCTCAATCCGGAGGGCAAACTCTGTGAGTTTGCCTGCAAATTCCTTCCAGGAAAGCCTTTCCTTTTCTTTCCTTATATTTTCTATGCAATTCTCTTTTATCTTCGGGTCGCTGAAATATCTCTCGATTTCAGCCCTTATCGCCTCAGGCGAGCCATCCGGGGATACAATACCCGTGCCTCTGTCGCCGATTGTTTCTTTCAGACCACCGACATCGGTTACAATCATCGGAACTTCAAAGTGATATGAAACCGAACTGATACCACTCTGCGTGGCGCTCCTGTAAGGCAGGACCGCCAGGTCCGCTGCCGAAAAATAGTCCTTGACTTCCGAGTCCTTGATGTATTTCAGCCAGAGGTGAACCTTGTCTTTGTTCGGCAGAGAATCAATAATCTGCTGGTATTTGTCAAAAGACCCGTATGGCTCTCCGGCTATTATCAGCTGATAGTCTTCGCCGAGGCCAGCAAAAGCATTCAGAAGGATATCGAGCCCCTTGTATGCCCTGATCAGACCGAAAAACAGGATGTTACGCTTGCCGCTTTCAAGATTGAGTTTTCTGGCCGCTTCCTCCCTGTCCAGTTTTTCTCCGAAATGAGAGTAGAGAGGGTGCTGGATGACAGCGAAATCCGCATCCGGACGCAGCCTGAGCAAATCCTTCGACACAGCCTCGCAAAGGGTGACGTATGCATCGCTTCCGGACAGGAAATATTTGGTCAGAGGAGTGTCGAAAAAGCGCTGCTCATGAGGGACGACATTGTCAAGGATGGAAATCACCCTGCAATGCTTCCTCATTTTTCTGGTAATCCAGCCCAGCGATGGCGCAAAATATGACATCCAGTATCTTACGATAAGCAGGTCCGGCTCCCAGTCCCGGATTGCTTTGTATGTGGTGATGTATGTAAACGGATTGGCCGTATCCAGCAGAGATACGCTCTCAACCGGTACGGCCTCATCATCGTCTGTTACAAACTGAGTCTTGCCCGGGAAGAGGAATTCGGGATATTGCCGCTTGAAATTGAAAGCTTTGACAATGTGATTTTTGCTCAGTTCTCCGTAAAGGCATGCGTTAAACTGAGAAATTCCTCCCCTGTAGGGGTAGAAACAGGACAGTATTGCTATTTTCAATTAGTTACTCTTTTTTGTTCTTGTTCTTCACATACTCCTCGTTGAGGCCTGCAAGTACCTCCTCGGTGATGTTCAGGGAAGCGTCAGCTGCAATTACCGGAGCACCACCTTGGTTGGTGAGGATCATTGCATACTGTTTCTCTGCATTGTATTTCTCAAGGTAGGTCTGGATGGCATCACCGAGCTGGTTCATCATCACGACCTGCTCTTCCTGAATCTCCTGCTGTTTCTGGGCTGCATAGTTGTTGAATTCAGCTTCCTGCTGCTGGAGCTTCTGGCTCTGTACCTCAGCAACCGAACGGGTCATGAGGCCTTTGTCAATCTTCTCCTGGAAGGCTTTCACGTCTGTTTCGAGCTTCTTTCCTCTTCTGTTGACTTCAGCCTGGATGTTCTGGACCTTGGTTTCAACTACAGACCTGAGGTCATTGGCCATGTCGTACTCCATGAGAATCCTGTCAAGGTCAATGTAAACGATGTCTCCCTTCTGTGCAGGTGCGCCGGCTTCTTCAGTTGCGACTGCTGCATTGCCCTCTGATTTGCCTGTTGTAAAGAAAAGGATTCCGAAAACTACTACAGCAACCAGTGAGATGATGCTGAGTACAAGTGGTGTTTGTTTCATTTTGCTTTATTTTTTATTTATTGATTATTCATTTGTCCGCCACACCGGTTGCGCAGCGCATATCTTTGCAAAGATAACTAAAAAATCTTAACTTTTGAGAGGTAGGCCTGTATTGTTTTCTCCAAACCCATATAAAGGGCATCGCAGATGATGGCATGGCCTATGGAAACCTCCGCAGTCCACGGAATGTTCCTGATGAAGAACTCCAGGTTCTCAAGGCTGAGGTCATGCCCGGCGTTCACCTGCAGTCCCGCTTCGCGGGCCGCCTCTGCCGTCTTGATGAAATCTGCAATTGCTCCTTCCCTGTCCTTTGGATAATTGCTCGCATAGGGCTCGGTATAGAGCTCCACCCTGTCGCAACCGCATTCTGCCGCAGCAATGGCCATGCGAGGATTTGGATCGATGAAGATGGATGTGCGTATTCCCTTGGATTTGAATGTTTTGCATACATCGGTAAGGAAGTCCCTGTGCTTGATTGCATCCCATCCGGCATTCGAAGTAATGGCATCTTCCGCATCGGGGACGAGGGTGACCTGGTCCGGAACAACTTCAAGGACGAGGTCTATGAAGGAAGGAATCGGATTTCCTTCAATATTGAATTCCGTAGTAATCAGCGGCCTTATCTGTCTGACATCCGCATATCTGATATGTCTTTCGTCCGGTCTCGGATGGACGGTAATGCCTTCGGCACCGAACTTTTCACACATAACGGCTGCATGTGCCACATCAGGCATATTTCCGCCTCTTGCGTTCCTTATTGTGGCAATCTTGTTGATGTTTACACTTAGTCTTGTCATTCTCGTCTTATATTTTCGACCGACAAAAATAGATAATAAACTTTAAAATTTGTAAATATTGTGCTATTTTTGGCATTTTATAGCGAAACTTGAGCGGATGACAGGATATTTATATATAGGAAAAAAAGGGTCGGAAACAGACCCGAGAATTACCCTTCTTTCCCGGAAACTTTCATCGGGAGGTTGGACGGTCATAACGGGCGCAAACCCGGCTGATGCCCCAGGTGACACGGACATGATTCTGAGCGTCGGAGGCGACGGGTCCTTCCTTTCGGCCTCGTCTTATGCTTCCCGCAGGGGCATCCCTGTCGTGGGAGTGAATCTCGGCCGCCTCGGATTCCTTTCCGAGAACCGGCCTGAAGACGTCGCGGATGCCTTGATTTCAGGAGAATATGAAATTGAGGAACGGGGTCTCCTTTCGGCATCACTCTCAGGCAGTGGAAATCCTGAAAGTGAAGATTTCATTGCCCTGAATGAAGTCACCGTCCACCGCAGCGGTGCTGCCATGCTCGGAGTCGATGTCAGGATCGGGGACGAGAAACTTCCCACCTACTGGGCCGACGGACTTGTCATTTCCACAAGTTCCGGCTCAACGGCATATTCTCTCAGCGTCGGCGGACCGATAGTGCTTCCGCAGTCAAAAGTCCTGATCATATCCCCGATTGCCCCGCACAACCTGAATGTGCGCCCTCTCGTGGTGCCGGATTCATCGGAAATCACTCTTGACATGCATTCGCGTGACGGCCAGTTCACCTTCACTGCGGACAATCTCAATGTCTGTGCACCTTCCGACACAAGCATCAGGGTTTCAATGGCACAATTTTCGCTTAAGCGTGTCCGGCTCAATAAATCGGATTTCATCAATGCCCTTACTGAAAAACTCTTCTGGGGCGAGGATGTCCGGAATATCAAATAATTGAAATTTACACCTATGGCAACAGAAGACGGTAAAAAAGTACCTCTGCATGTCTCCATCATCATGGATGGTAATGGAAGATGGGCAAAGGAAAGAGGCAAGGAAAGGGTTTATGGCCATTTCGAAGGCGTTGAAAGCGTGAGGGCATGTGTGGAGGCATCGGTCGAGACCGGTGTGCGCTACCTGTCGCTTTTCGCATTTTCTGAAGAGAACTGGGGACGTCCGGATGCAGAAGTTTCTGCACTCATGGAATTGATGGTCAAGGCAATGCGTGCAGAAATGGACAGCCTGAACAAAAACGGAGTCCGGTTCATGGTTCTTGGCAACAGGGCCCATCTTTCAGATAACGTGAACAATGTCATCGACGACTGCATGCAGATGACAGCATCAAACACAAGATTGACTCTCATCCTCTTCATGAGCTACAGCGGCAAATGGGACATACTTCAGGCGGCAAAGCGTCTTGCTGCTGAAGCGGCAGCAAACCCCGAGGGCATCGATGCCATACTTTCGATGGACAATGATGCATTTGCCAGATATCTCGTCACTGACGGAATCCCGGACCCGGACCTGATCATAAGGACCTCCGGAGAGACCCGTCTGAGCAACTATCTTCTCTGGCAGGGGGCATATTCCGAACTTCTTTTTGTAGATACATTGTGGCCTGACTTCCGTAAGGAGGAATTCCGCTTGGCTCTGGAATCCTATTCAAAACGGGACAGACGTTATGGTAAAGTCAAATAATTGCGTATATTTGCAGTTTTGAATTAAATTATACGGATGAGAATCAGCAGAGTTTTCCTTCTTGTACTGTTTATGGTACTCTCGGCCTCTTATGTGATGTCGCTTTATGCGCAGAACAGGGATGGTGGAGTTGTCGTCGATTATAACAAACCGAATAAATATATAGTGGGCGGTGTCAAGGTCGAAGGCACCAATTATCTTTCTCCGGAGCAGATTATTCAGGTTTCAGGCCTTCAGAAGGGTCTTGAGGTCACTGTCCCGGGTGAGCAGATAACTTCGGTGGTCAAGCGACTGTGGCTTCAGCGCTATTTCGAGGATGTATCGGTGTCGGTGGACTCCCTCAGTCCGAGCCGCGATACGGCATTCTTCAAGATTTCCATTGTCGAGCGTCCGCGTGTATCCAAATGGACATTCAGCGGAGTGAAACAGGGAGAGCAGAAGGAACTTCAGGAGCGTCTCAACCTTAAGCGAGGCGGGGAGTTCTCGGAATATGTCTCAAAGACTTCGACTGATATCATCAAGAGATATTTCAAGGAGAAGGGCTTCTATAACGTTGACGTCAACGTGATGACGAAGCGCGACACCATGATCCGCAGCGCTATCCGCGTGAACTTCCACGTGAACAGGGGAGAGAAGGTCAAAATCAAGAAGATAAACTTCAATGGCGCGAAGAACGTAAAGGAATTCAAGCTCGTACGTTCGATGAAAAAGACCAAGGATGCAAGGTTCATGAACCTGTTCAGCTCAAAGAAATTCAACGAGAGCGAGTATGAGAATGACAAGAAATCCCTCATCAGCGCTTTCAACGAGGCTGGTTACAGGGATGCAAGGATTGTCAAGGATACAATGTATTATATCGAACCGGGGCGTCTGCAGATTGACTTCGACATTGACGAGGGCAGGAAATACTATTTCAGGAACATCACATGGACAGGAAACTCAGTCTTCTCATCAGATGCCCTCAATGAAATCCTGATGGTCAAGAAGGGAGATGTCTATGATTTGGTGACCATGCAGAAACGACTCTATGGCGGTGGGAAACAGACCGAATATGATGTTTCCAAGCTATACAGGGACAACGGCTATCTGTTCTTCAATATCCAGCCGGTGGAACTGAACATCCAGGGAGACTCCGTCGATGTGGAAATGAGGGTTGTCGAGGGAAAACCGGCGACATTGAACAACATCATCATCAATGGTAACGACCTCACCAACGAAAGAGTAGTGCGCCGTCAGGTCTTCACCCGTCCGGGATACCTCTTCAGCCAGAGCGATTTCGAACGTTCAATCAGGGAAATTGCATCCATGGGCCAGTTCGATGCGGAGGCCATTGCCGATCCGAATACCGGATACTCTCTGCTTCCGAATCCAAATGACAATACGGTTGACATTGTATATAATGTAACAGAGAAACCTTCCAGCCAGCTGGAACTTTCAGGCGGCTGGGGCGGAAATACCTTCGTGGCTACTGTCGGAGTCAGCTTCAACAATTTCTCCACAAGAAGGTTCTTTGACAAGACTGCATGGCGTCCTGTACCTCTTGGAGATGCACAGAACCTTGCAATCCGCTTCCAGACCAACGGAACGTACTACACGAGCCTTTCAGCCAGCTTCTCTGAGCCATGGCTCTTCGGAAAGAAGCCTACATCGCTGAATGTATCGCTCTACTATACAAGGCAGACCAACTCCTACCTTGCATTCAACATTCTGAACAATAACGAGTACATGGAGGTGTATGGATTTGCAGCCGGAATCGGAAAAAGGCTCAAATGGCCTGACAACTATTTCGTACTTTACAATCAGTTGAGTTGGCAGACATACAAGCTTCAGAACTGGGCGTACCAGTTCCTCTTCAATACCGGTATTTCGCACAACCTCAGCTATACCCTCAGCCTTTCGAGAAACTCTACCGACCAGCAAATCTATCCGCGTCAGGGCTCGGACATCTCTTTCTCCCTCCAGCTGACTCCGCCTTACTCCCTGCTCAGAAGCTGCAAGGGCAAGAACAAGGACAGGTTCCTGAAGGGGTATGACGAAAAGGGCAATGTGCAGTATGCAACCAATTGGAAGGAAATCAATTACAACCTCCAGACATCTCAGGAGAGATACAAATGGATCGAGTATCACAAATGGTCGGTCAAGGCGGCAATCTACACCAAACTCGTCGGAGACCTTGTCCTGATGGCCCGCGCACAGTTCGGATATCTTGGCTACTATAACCGCAACTGGGGATATTCTCCGTTCGAGGGATTCCGCGTCGGTGGTGACGGTATGTCCGGATATGATACATATGGATCAGAGATCATTTCACTTCGTGGATATGAAAACTACTCCCTGACACCTACTGCATCATCAAATTACAATACCACAGGAAACTATTATTCCGGCAACGTGTATGACAAGTTCACTGTCGAGCTCCGTTATCCTGTCGTGCTTCAGCCGCAGTCCACGATTTACGCGCTCCTCTTCCTCGAAGGCGGTAACTGCTGGTCTGACATCAGGGATTTCAATCCTTTCCAGATCAAGAGGTCTGCCGGAGTCGGCGTGAGGGTGTTCCTCCCGATGATCGGACTCCTTGGAGTTGACTGGGGATGGGGATTCGACGATCCAGTCAATGGAAAGAGCCAGTTCCACTTCGTCATCGGACAACAGTTCTAGAAATTAATAACATAATATAAAATGAAGAAGATTTTATTGATCGCAGCCATGGCAATGATATCTCTTGCCGCTGCCGCACAGAACATTACTTTCGCTTATGTGGATTATAATGAGCTTGTACAGCTCATGCCTGAAATGGACAAGGCACGCGAGCAGATTGAAGCTGCAAGTGTCGAGGCTCAGGAAACCTACACTGCAATGATGGAAGAGTACCAGACAAAGGCTCAGCAGTTCCAGCAGAAACAGGCAACCTGGACTCAGGCAATCAGAGAAAGCAAGGCCGCTGAACTCCAGCAGATCGAGTACAGGATTCAGGATTTCCAGCAGGCTATCCAGCAGGAACTCCAGCAGACACAGCAGACTCTTCAGGCTCCTATCTATGAGAAGGCTCAGGCAACCGTAACCGAGCTTGCTAAAGCTAAGGGTGTCGCTTTCGTATTCGAGAAGAATTCAGTGATTTACATTGATCCAGCACAGGCTATTGACCTCACTCCGGAGGCAAGGAAAGCTCTGAACATTCCTGAGGACAGAACTCTTGAGTCTCTCCAGGCAGAGCTTCAGGCAAAGGCTCAGGCAGCACAGGGAGGAGCACAGTAATCGTGCTTTCTTATAAAAATTCCGTTAACGGGCACGGAATTCATCGTTGCAAAGACTCCTGCTGCACGTTGGGGTACACCTGAAGACCTCATGGGCCCTGCAGTGTTCCTCGCATCAGATGCTTCCAACTTCGTGAACGGGCACGTTCTCTATGTGGACGGAGGTATTCTTGCTTACATCGGAAAACAGCCACAGTAATCGAATCGTGATGAAAAGATTATCAACTTTTATGGCAGCGGCTTCGGCTGCTGCCGTTTTGGTTTCATGCGCAGGCGCTGGCCAAAGCGTGATTGTCAGCAATGACACTAGCCTTGCAAGGCAGAACGAGACTGTTGAGCTTTCTTTCAGCGAACTCTGCAGCGGTGATGACAACCTTACTGCAGAGAACGTAATCGTACTCAATCATCTTGGAAAACAGGTTCCAGTTCAGGTATATACCGAGAAGGACGGAGAGCAGATTCTGCTTTTCCAGGCTGACGTCAAGGAACATTCAAGTGTAAAATACACCGTGAAGGTCGGGGAACGTGAAGAATTTCCGATGAAGGCATACAGCCGCCACGTCCCGGAGAGACTTGACGACTATGCTTATGAGAATAACCTCGTTGCCGGACGTATCTATGGCCCAGCCCTTCAGGATCCACGTACTTTCGGATCGGATGTTTGGCTGAAATGTACCGAAAGACTCGTCATTGACGACTGGTTCAAGAAAATGGACTATCATCACAACTATGGCGAGGGAATGGACTGCTACAAGGTGGCAAATACACTCGGCGGCGGTGCCGTTACTCCTTATGTTGGGGAAAAACTTATCATCGGAGACAACTGGGCAACTCAGGAGCATCTTACCGACGGCCCGATTCGTACCAAGGCTTATTTCACTTATGATGCCTTCGACGTCGCAGGTCAGAAAGTTTCTGCAACCCGCGAGATTTCTCTTGATGCAAACAGCCGTTTCGTTCAGTCAACTACATGGTTCTCAGCCCAGACTCAGGAGCTTCCGCTTGCGCTTGGCGCAATCCAGCACGATGTTCTTGACAGGGTTGACGGCACCAACTGGATTGCCTTCACAGAGGTTGCTTCCGACACAAAACAGCCTGAGATTGACGGAAACATTTCCATCGGCCTTGTGCTTTCACCGGAACTTTCTGCTGAGGGCACTGCAACTCTCGATGGTCATGCAGTTATCAAGACCACTGCAAAATGCGGCTCACCGGTAACTGTATGGACAGCTTCAGGTTGGAGCCAGGGCGGAGTTGAATCTCCACAGGCATGGACAGCCCTTGTTCAGGATTTCGCCTATGCCAAGGCTCATCCTCTAAAGGTTGAGGTTGTCAAATAATATTTCTGATAAATACCATAATGAAAAAAACCGACCATCCGGCCGGTTTTTTTATCAGGATAATCCTGAGGCTTAGAACATTTCAGGATCATTGTTTGATGGAGTCTCGACGTCGTTCTGCTGAGGACGGCGTGGACCTCTGCTGCGGTCATCGCGGCGTGGGCCTCTGTCGTTCCTGCGGTCTGAAGAACCCTGACGGCGGTCGTCGCGACGAGGGCCTCTGTCACCCTGAGGCCTTGGCTTGCGCTCAGGCTCTACATAGCCCTCAGGCTTTTCAATCAGAGCCTTGCGAGAAAGCCTCATCTTGCCGGTCTTCTCGTCAATTTCGAGGAGCTTCACGTCAACTTCGTCACCGATGTTGAGCACGTCTTCAACCTTGTCGGTCTTTCCCCAGTCGATTTCAGAGATGTGGAGGAGTCCCTCTTTTCCAGGAAGAATCTCTACAAATGCTCCGAACTCGAGGCATGAGACAACCTTTCCATGGTAAACGGTGCCAACCTCAGGAACAGCGCAGATGCCGTTGATCCAGTTGAGAGCCTTGTCCATTGACTCCTTGTTCTCGCCGAAGATGTCAACTACGCCCTCAGTCTTGCCGTTGGTGTTCTCCTCAGTGATTGTGACAACTGTGCCTGTCTCTCTCTGAATCTTCTGGATAACCTCACCGCCTTTGCCGATGATTGCTCCGATGAAGTCACCCGGAACGCGGATCTGGATGATGCGAGGAACGAATGGCTTGTAGTCCTCACGAGGCTCGCTGATTGTCTTCATCATCTCGCCCATGATGTGCATGCGTCCCTGACGTGCCTGCTCAAGGGCTCTTTCGAGGACGTCGTATGAAAGACCGTCCACCTTGATGTCCATCTGGGTTGCAGTGATACCGTCTTTTGTTCCGGTAACCTTGAAGTCCATGTCTCCGAGGTGGTCCTCATCTCCGAGGATGTCGGTAAGGATTGCATATCTTTCGTTTGGTCTGTCCTTGTCAGTGATAAGTCCCATTGCAACACCTGCGACAGGTTTCTTGATCTTCACTCCGGCATCCATGAGTGCGAGGCAGCCTGCGCAGACAGTAGCCATTGAAGATGAACCGTTTGACTCGAGGATGTCTGAAACCACGCGTACTGCATAAGGGTTTTCTGGTGCTATTGGAACCATCGGCTTGAGTGCCCTCCATGCGAGGTTTCCGTGACCGATTTCACGACGTCCCACACCTCTCTGTGCCTTAGCCTCTCCGGTTGAGAACGGAGGGAAGTTGTAGTGGAGGACGAACTGGTCAGTGCCCTGAACGAGCACTTCGTCGCGCTCCTTCATGTCGAGCTTGGTTCCGAGGGTTACAGTCGAAAGTGACTGAGTCTCACCACGGGTGAAGATCGCGCTTCCGTGTGCGCATGGAAGGTATCCTACCTCGCACCAGATTGGACGCACCTGAGTGGTGTTACGTCCGTCAAGACGGATTCCCTCATCGAGAATCATGTTCCTCATTGCAGCTTTCTCGACAGCGTGATAGTACCTTTCGACCATCATCTTTTTGTCTTCGCGCTCCTCCTCAGGAATTGTCTGGTAGAACTCCTCCTTGAGTGCGTCGAAAGCGTCGGTCCTTTCATGCTTGCCCTGACCTGACTTTGCAATTGCATAGCACCTGTCATAGCAGAACTCCTGAACGGCCTTGCGAAGGTCTTCGTCGTTCTCTTCGTGGCAGTAGGTTCTCTTGACTGTCTTTCCGACCTCCTCTGTGAGTTCCATCTGCACCTTGCAGTGGCGTTTAATCTCTTCGTGAGCGAACTTGATGGCCTCAAGCATGTCGTGCTCGCTGACCTCGTTCATCTCACCCTCGACCATCATGATGTTGTCGTAGGTAGCGGCAACCATGATGTCTATATCAGCATTCTCCATCTCGCTGAAGTTAGGGTTGATCCGGAGCTGTCCGTCAATTCTTGCAACCCTTACCTCTGAGATAGGACCCTCGAAAGGAATGTCGCTCACTGCAAGAGCAGCTGATGCGGCAAGACCTGCGAGAGCATCCGGCTGAATGTCCTTTTCTGCTGAAATAAGATTTACATTTACATATACTTCTGCGTGGAAATCCTCTGGGAACAGCGGCCTGAGAGCCCTGTCCACGAGCCTTGCGATGAGAATTTCATAATCAGAAGCCTTTCCCTCACGCTTCATGAAGCCTCCCGGGAATCTTCCCGCAGAAGCATATTTCTCCTTGTAGTCCACCTGCAGAGGCATGAAGTCCACATCCTCTTTTGCATCTTTTGCACAGGTCACAGTTGCAAGGAGCATGGTGCCGCCCATCTTGACGACCACCGCACCATCAGCCTGTTTTGCAAGCTTGCCGGTCTCGATTTCGATTATCCTTCCGTCGGACAATTCGATTTTCTTGTTTACGATATTCATTACTTCTTTCACAACCTGCCTCCCCCTATGGGAGTCATTAATAATTTTGTCTGTCTGTTCCGCCCATATGGAACCCGTCGGGTTCCTAGATATAGTCACGTACTATATTAATCATTCTTCCGGCACCGCAGGTTGATGAGTGTTAGTGCCATCGGAATTTTTTTTGCGAAAAAAAAGGGAAACCCTGTTCGGGATTCCCCCTTGTCATTCCTATTTTCTGGTTATCGACGCAGACCAAGCTCTTTGACGATAGCTCTGTATCTCTCGATGTCAGTCTCCCTGAGGTAGTCAAGGACACGGCGTCTCTTACCAACGAGTCTCAGAAGTGAACGACGGGTTGAGTAGTCCTTCTTGTTGCTTTTGAGGTGCTCGGTAAGGTGAGCGATACGGTAGGAAAATAATGCAATCTGACTCTCTGGAGAGCCGGTGTCAGTATTAGACTTTCCGTACTTCGCGAAAATCTCCTGCTTTTTCTCCGGTGCTAAATATTCAGCCATAGCGAAAAAAGTTTAGAGGGTTAATAAATACTCGCTTTTCATTTCTGATAAAGCGGGCGCAAAGATACACATAAAATAAAATAAATCAAACTCTTTCAAAGAAAATTATTCAAAAAGTCGAAATTCCCTTGCATGTCCTATCGGGTGCTGTAGGTATGGATGCTCTGGCCTTTCGCAGAAGGGAGGTAATTGATGCCCCACCAGCAAATCTGAAGGCAGATGAATGCAAGCAGTAGAATAAGGCAGGCTTTCTTCCAGTCGGCTGGGCGGATGTGCCGGTAGTGGACGAAGGTCAGGTAACAAAGCCATGTGATTGCAGCCCATGTCTCCTTCGGATCCCACGCCCAGTAATGCCCCCAGGCCTCCTTGGCCCAGAGTGCACCGAAAAGCATTCCTATGCTCAGGAATGCAAGTCCGACATAGACCAGGTTGTCACAGATATTCAGCTCCCTGTCCATGCTCTTTCCCTTCTTGAACAGCATGTAGATGGCCATGAGCGTTGCCGCTCCGAGCAGGGCATAGGCAAACATATAGACGATGACATGAGGGGCGAACCATGGGCTCTGCAGGGCCGGCATCAGGGATTTGGCATGAATCCCTGGTTTGAAGACGTTCACGCATATGAATACCAGGGAAAGCAGGGTACTGAAAGACAATATCCATTTATAGCGCCAGCGGCCATAGACGATGATTCCGGCCAGGGGCAGGAAGAAAGAGTACCACATCCTGGTTTCTCCCATAGTCCTCAGAGGCGGACGTTCGAGGCTGACCCACATCCCGATGATGAAGGCAAAGAAAACAGCAAGACCGGCGAGGGTGAAAAACCAGACTTTCCCGTCCTTTCCCTTCCATGCAAAGTAAGCTCCTGTGCTCCAGCATAATACGGCGGCAAGGGCGAAATATATGAATGAATCCCAACTCATTGCTCGTCCTCCTTTCTTATCGGTTTGGGTGCCATGAAGAGCATCAGACACAGGGCTCCGGCAATCATCATGTAAATTCCTGCATAGACAGCAGGGAGCCAAGGGTCCTTCACAAGCAGGAATATGCTGTAGGGACTTTTGCTGCCCTTTGCCTGGTCATAGCCTGCCTGGTATATCTTCCATCCGTCCACTTTCATGGGCTTGTTCACCAGAACGGTTCCCCTGAGGTGGCTGTCGTCCCGGGTGTGTATCGTTATTTCTGATGCAAAAAGCTTCGGAGTATTGTCCGGATAGTACTCGGCCGTGAATTCATGCAGCTCGATTGCAAGGCCGGGATCCACTACCTCTCCATATTCCGAGAGCGCCCTGTTTTCAGGCTTCCCATAATGGACCTGCATCTGCAATTGCTGCATGTCTGCACTTCCAAGGGTGGCGGCCACGATGGCTACGAACACTCCGAGATGGTTCAGGATGAATGGTATCTCCGATGCTCTCATGCGGAGAAAATGGTTCAGGGCGGCAAGCCCGTCCACAATCAGTACCCAGGTCCATACAAGCACGAAAGGCCAGAAGCGGATCATCTGTGACAGCCACTCAAGCCCTCCGGAAGGCTTCTGGGTGGTAAGTCCCATCACCAGTGTCAGAGCAAGGGCACAGGCCAGGGACGAAACGGCCGCATACGAATGCATCATCCATTCGAAGGCCTGTACCTTCTTTCGCAGAAGGAAGATTACGGCAATCAGCCCTGTCAGCAGCGCCAGCACAATCTTGTTCACCGGAGCGGCAAGCCATCTCCAGTCAACCGGCCCCAGAATGTACTGCAGGGCCAGCCCGGCTGCAAGGAGGCATCCTCCTATAAGGAAGCCCTCCCTGAATTCCCATTTATGATTATTCCGTTCCATTGTCAGAATATGTAACGTAGTTTAAGCCCGACGCTGAAACGGTGCTCCGGGCGTAACCAGCACAAGCCGGTGTAGGCTCCCTGGGAAATGAATTCTTCCCCGAAGCGGATGAACCGTCCTTCAATGGCGCAGTTCAGGCTCTTCCCGAAGTCCTTCTCCAGGCTGCCTCCGACATTGAATGCAGTTCCGGCGCGCCGGTAAAGATCGAGAGTGTTTCCGAAACTGTAGTCGCCGAAGATTTTTATGCCGAATCCGGACGGGAGGCCCTGCTTCAGGTCCAGATGGGCGCTGTAGCCCCAATTGCCATGTGACATGTTGATTGAATCGGCAATGCGGATGTCCCAAAGGAAGGTCGCAAGCGCATTTATCTCTGTCGTCTTTGCAGGGTTGATTTTTACGGACGGGCTGATGTTCCATGCGTGCCTTATGCCATCATTGCCCCACTGATATAACCTGAGATTGCCTTTTTCTATCCAGATTCCGTTGATTCCGTCGTCGGAGTATGAGTAGCCGCAGTCAAGATGCAGGGCCACGACCGGGAGTTTGCAGTCAAAAGTGAAGGATGCCTTGTTGATATGGAGCCCGACTATGTCCTCATTTCCCTGACGCAGGGCAAAAGGTTCACGGATTTCTGCCGGATTCAGGAATTTGAAATCCGGTCTCACAAGCAGCCTGTCATAGCGCAGTGCAAGAAGGAAAATATCCGTAGGCCTCCATTCGACTGCTGCTTTCGGGAGGAAATCATTCAGGCTCCTGCCCTGCATATCGGTGTAGGCATATTCAAATTCTGCAAACAGTTTCAGGCTCTTTACCGGAAGGTAATTGGCAGATGCCCTGACTGCTCCGGTCTGGTAGCTGTGACGGAAATGATCCTCAAGAGTGATTTTCCCGTCCAGCCTCTGCACGTCGTTGCTCCTGATGAGACGGTTTTCATAGCGCGCCGCAAAGCCGAGGTCGAGTTTGTCAAAACGGTGGTTCAGTGCAAGGACAAGATTATGGTGGTCTATCTTGGCATCAGCATTTACCTGACTCTTGGAGAAATCTTTAAATCCTTGAAGTTCAATGGCTTCCAGAAGCTTTTCCTCGGCTTCGTCCTGATGCTTGAAATTGTATTTGAGCTGTATTTTTCCCTTCGGACTGTATGAAAACCTGTAGTCTGCCCCGACAGTGAACATGTTCTCGTTTACCAGAGGATTGCTGATTGTCCAGTTTGTCCTGACTGGGTCCTTCCCTGATGCCATAAACTGCTCTTTGAGGCTGCCGCTTTCATTCCGGCTGAGGTTTTCCCCTTCAAACTCAATTCCCAGAAAATGCTTGCGGGAAAGTTTCAGCCCCAGATTGAAGCCGTAGTTTGTGACAATTCCCTTTGCCTGGGTTTCGCTGGAAGAAAGATATTGGTTACCGGCATTCTCCGAAAGGGGAGCCTTGCCTGTGAATGTGTAATCTTCCTCGCCGATATGTCTGGATGAATATGGGGTGATTCCCTTGATTCCGAAGAAGGGCCTGAAACTGACCTTCCTGCCATCGACATCCAGTCTGAGGCTGGCCTCATATGGGTCAATATGCCCGTAGCCTCCGCCGACCGAGACCTCTCCCGTTGGTCTGGTCTGTGCCCGTAAGCCTATGGATATCAATAAAATGGATATTGTTGTTATTACTATCCTCATCTGTTTTTATTTTATTGATTTTGCACGGTTGACAATGCCGACATAAATCAGCAGAATCACATTCATCATCAGAGCATAAATGATGGCAGGGATGGCGATTCTCCCGTCATTGAACACGAAGGGACTGCTGGCAATTGCTATGGCCTGGGCGGCATTCTGCATTCCCACCTCAATGACGATGGTCCTTCTTTCACGGCTCTCCAGATGGAAAATCCAGCAAAGCCCGGCGGCGACAGCCACGGCACAAAGCAGCAGGGCGGTTGTTGCCAGCCCAAGGCTTGAGAAATTTTCTGCGATGGTGCTCCTATGCTGGACAAAGAACACGGCGGCAAGGAACATCAGGGCAGGGAAGGCCAGGCGTGAAAGTACCTTGTCAATTTTTGCGGCAGCTTTTTCCCACCTGTGTCTTATTCCGATGCCCAGAAGGATGGGCAGCAGCATCGTGACTACATTCTGCATCAGCAGGTTTTTCACCGGCAGGATGATGCCTGTGGATTCTCCGGCATTGGCTGTTATAAATTGCATTATGATGGGGATCGTGAAAAGCGTGACAATGCTGCTGACGGCGGTAAGCGACACGGAAAGCGCCACGTCACCTTTTGCAAGCTTTGAAAACACATTGCTTGAACTGCCTCCGGGACAACATGCAATGAGCACCAGCCCGATTGTCATCAGCGGACTCAGATCAAGAACTGCTGCCAAGGCCCATGCAATCAGGGGCAGCACTATCAGCTGCCCAAGCAGTCCGGCAATGACCGCCCTGCCCCTTTTCAGGACGAGCAGGAAATCCTTTCCCTGAAGCGTCAGTCCAAGATCGAACATCAGCACTGTCAGAATTGGCAATACTATATATATGCTGTTCATAAAAATATGATATTTCGCAAGTGAGCGAGGAAAAACGCGCGAAGATAATATTTTTATTCCAATCACATGCGGCTTGATGTGCATGACTTGTCAGAATAATACGGATAAGAAATATCAAATTTCATAGTTTTTGTGTCAAATTTATTAAAATGCAATAATTTGGCCTTCCGAAATAATTTCCTCTTGCGTTTGTAGCAAAACTTGAGTAATTTGTATATCTTCGCATTTGCCATTTTTACGCTATGGATTACGCCAATAAGAGAAAATACCTCACGGTAAATGCAAGTGACCACAAATGGGGATTGTATTCAACTTCAGCATGAATGGAGGAAAATGAAGGTAAATGAGATATTCTATTCAGTGCAGGGAGAGGGCAGATTTGCCGGTACCCCTGCCGTTTTTTTGCGTCTGTCCGGATGCAACCTCAGATGCAGTTTCTGTGATACGGACCACCGGAGCTATGTCCAGATGACTGAGGATGAGATTGTTTCTGAAGCAAGTGCTTATAAATCAAGGCATATTGTGATTACCGGAGGGGAGCCGACACTTCAGCTGACTGCCTCGCTTGCCCGAAAGCTCCATGACAAAGGATTCTTCATCCAGATTGAAACCAATGGAACCGTGCCTCTTGAGCCGGATTGCAGGATAGACTGGGTCACCTGTTCTCCCAAGCAGGCTTGTGAAGGGGAGAGCCTTGTTGCCCGGGCCGGCCTTAAAATTCAGCGCATAGACGAACTGAAAGTCGTTTTCTGGGGGCAGGATGTGTCTTCATGGGAAAACTTTTCTGGCGAAATACGCGAATATCGTCTGCAACCTCTTGATACCCAGGATGCTGACAAGAATGATGATATTCTTCGCAAAACTGTAGCCTACATCCTTGACCATCCCCTTTGGAAGCTTTCTCTACAGACTCATAAACTTATAAATGTCAAGTAGTTGAAGCGTCCCTGCAAGCCGGACAGAAAAATCTGTATCTTATGAAAAAACATAAAAAATCGAAATCAGCTCGTCATCGGCTGTCTCAGGATGAGGCGCAGCAAAGCAGACAGGTCAAAGAGGAAATCTGCATGAATTGCGGAACTGTGCTTCATGGCCCATATTGTTCGAATTGCGGACAGAAGGTGACTGACCTCAATCAATCTTTCTGGAACTTCCTGATGGAGTATCTGGCCAATGCCTTCCAGCTCGATACCCGCCTTCTTCCCACTCTCAAGGAGATGGTCATTCATCCGGGCAAGCTTACTCAGGAGTTTTTCAAAGGCAAAATCAACAGTTATGTTCATCCCTTGAAAATGAACATGTTCATGCTGGTGATAGTCATTGCGATAGTGGCTCTTTTCATTAGTCCTTCCACGAATATTGCCGACGACCAGACAAATGCTGTCTTATCCTCAGACCTTAACAGCCTGATTCAGACTTATCTTCCGATTTTCATCCTTCTGATGACCCCTGTACTGGGCCTGGTGGTGCAGCTGTTCAACCTGCGCAAGAAGCGGCCGTTCATGGAGCATTTCGTCTTTGCCCTTCATTTTGCTGCTTTTATGGAAATGTTCATCGTCCTGAAGATGGTGGTGACCCATTTCTGCAACAATGCCTGGATTGATTTTGCCTTCTATGCAGTGTCGGTCCTGTACCTGATGTTGTCGCTCCGTCGGGTTTATGCCGGTACCGGATGGACCGGGGCTTTCTTCAAGTCTCTTGCAATCGTTTTCTTCTATTTTGCCGCCATGGTCGTTGCCATCGTTCTCGTCGCCCTTCTCTTTGTCTATAAGAACTATGACAAACTGGAAGACCTCGCCTCGTACCTTATGCAGT
This sequence comes from uncultured Bacteroidales bacterium, assembly GCA_945827785.1. GTDB lineage: Bacteria > Bacteroidota > Bacteroidia > Bacteroidales > UBA932 > Cryptobacteroides. Next base: position 36,223 of record CALZOR010000008.1, read on the forward strand.
AAGTCTACTTTTCGCGTCTGGTTCATCCAAACTTGCCTTTTTAGGAATTTGCATATTGCCGAAAAAAATATATATATTTGCCCGTATATATAATAAAGGTATAAATATGAAATTATTCAGAAGAATTGTGGCTGCATTGGTGGTGGCTGCACTTACAGTTCCTGCATTCGCTTCGGCAATGTATGTGGATGATGAAAACAAAAAACAGGAGAATGTTATGGTTGGAGATGATTATCAGATTGTAAGGAATGAAATTGTTGACGGAATCCGCTATGTGAGTGCGGTTCCAAGCCAGAAAGTGTGCTCAAACAAGATTGATATCGAGATTGAGGGCGATGTCGTCCGGAGTGTGGTCTTCACGAGGGGCTGCAACGGAAATGGAAAGGGCATCGGAGCTCTGATTCAGGGCATGACCGTGGAAGAAGCGGTCAAACGTCTTAAGGGTATAAACTGCTCAAACAGAGGAACTTCCTGCCCGGACCAGCTCGCACGCATCCTCGAGGCTGCCTGCCTTTCCCGTTGATACAGATGTCATCTCATGAGTGCTCAGCAAACAGCCCGGTGAGCTTTTGCAGCGAGCAGCCGACGGCAGTAGGACACGAAGCGCATGGAGAGATCTACATTTAAGTAGTGTAAAGAGTCTTTACAGATGGTGTAAAAATTCTTTACACTTTTTTTGTGTTTAATTTTTTTAATAAATTGATTCATAGGATTTTGTACTGTGTGGCACGGATGGTGCCCGTATTCTTCTAAATTTGAAAAATACGTCTTATGAATCATAAATTATTATCAACAGCTGCAGCAGCTTTCTTTCTTTGTTCGGGTGCTTTCGCTCAGCCTCTGACAAATCTGGAAACAGGTTATGCCCGGCCGATGACATTGAAAGAATGCATGCAATACGCATTGGACAAGTCTGCCAAGCTGAAAATCCAGCAGACAGATGTGGATGATGCTAAAGTTGCACGGCGCGATGCAATCCTCAAGGCCTTCACTCCTGCCGTTGAGGCCGGGACCTATGCCTACAGTAATTTCGGACGAAGCGTTGACCCGGAGACAAATACCTATGTTTCAACGACTTCATTCAATAATGGCTATTCCGTTTCCGCCGGAATCGTCCTCTTCAACGGCTTCGAGGCTGTCAACAATGTGAAGATTTCCAAGACTTCGCTCATGATGGGCATTGAGCAGGAGCAGAAGCTCAGGGATGAAATCTGCCTTGCTACTATGGAGGCCTTCTACAATGTCGTCTATTACACAAAACTTTCGGTTATCGTTGAGGGGCAGGTCAGTACATTGAAGGATGCCCTTGAACTCGTCCGTCGTCAGGAGGAACTTGGACAGAAAGGCTATGCCGACCTTGTCCAAACTCAGGCTGACCTTGCAGATATGGAATATAATCTGATTGTGGCGCAGAACAATCTTGCATCGGCCTTGATTACCCTGAAGGACATAATGTTTTGGGAAGAGGATAAGGATCTGGTTATCAATATGGAAGAAGTTGAACAGGCACGTACTCTCACGGATGCTGATCCCATTGAAGAAAGCAGCGCCGTGGCGGACTATGCAGTTGAGCACAATTCTTCTGTCCTGATTGCAAAAGGCAGGATGGATAATGCAAGGCTCAATCTGAGGACTGCGAAATGGAAATTTACCCCATACCTCTCTCTCAATGCCGGTTGGTCCACAAGTTATTATACCTATCCGGGACTTGCAGGCTATGCACCTGTGCCTTATGGACAGCAGTTCAGGAACAACGGCGGAGAGTATGTTCAGCTTTCACTTTCGTTCCCGATTTTCAACAGGCTTCTGACTTTCTCCAATTTGAGGAAGATGAAAAACAGTTACAAAAGAGCTGAGGCTGAATATGATACGGTTGTGCGTCAGGTGCAGGCTGAGGTTGAAAGGGCAGTGCAGGACCGTAACGGAGCTGCAGCGGCGCTGAATCAGGCCGAGCGCAGGGAAAGCTTCCAGGATGAAGCCTGGAGGCTGAATGTCAAAAAGTTCGAGCAGGGCCTTATTTCTCCGATTGATTTCCGTAAAGCCTCGGATAATCTGATGAACGCCAAGGCTGAACGCCTCAATGCCCTTCTCAAATGGCACCTTAAAAGCAGTGTCGTCAAATACTATAACGGCATATCCTACATTGACCAATATTGAAAAAACACAAAACAATGGACAAAATAATTGAAAAGAAAAAAGGATGGAGAGCCGCATTTACAAAAAAGGCCCTTCCGTACTGGGGCGGCGCCCTCGTTCTCGCACTTGTTCTCTGGCTCGTGTTCAGGGACAACTCCGCAACCCTCAGGGTAAATGCTGACTCATTGACAATCAGCCAGGTAAGCCAAGGCGAATTCAATGACTACATCCGCGTAAGCGGCCAGGTCCAGCCAATGACGACCATCCAGATAAGCCCGCAGGAAGGCGGTATCGTCCAGGAAATCGTGACCGAGGAAGGCTCAAGGCTGAAGGCCGGAGATGTCATAGCCCGACTGAGCAACGACAACCTCGACCTTCAGATTCTCAACTCCGAGGCCGAACTTGCCGAGAAGGAGAACATTCTGCGCAACACATTGATTTCCATGGAACAACAGAAGCTCTCCCTCAAACAGGACAAGCTCCAGCTCCAGACAGAGGTGGCTCGTCTGAGGAGAAAATATGAGCAGAACAAGGCCCTTTATGAGGACAGACTGATTGCCAGGGAAGATTATCTTACCTCGAAGGAGGACTATGAACTTGCAGCAGGAAAACTTGAGCTCGTGAAGGACAGGGCGGAGCAGGACAGCCTCTACAGGAGCGTGCAGATTCTCCAGATGCAGGAAAGCCTCGACAATATGAGGCGCAACATGCTGATGATCCGTCACAGAAAGGAGAACCTTACAATCAAGGCTCCGATTGACGGCGAACTTGGCCTTCTGGACGTAGTGCTGGGACAGTCAATCTCGGCAGGAATGAAAATAGGACAGATCAATAATCTGGATAGCTATAAGATTGAAGCTCAGATAGATGAACATTATATCGACCGCGTGTCAGCAGGACTTGCAGCGACATTCCAGAGGCAGAATGACTCCTACGGAGCCATCATCCGCAAGGTCTATCCTGAGGTGCGTGACGGAAAGTTCAAGGCGGATTTCAAGTTCGAAGGGGAGACTCCGGACAACATCCGCAGCGGCCAGACCTATTACCTCAATCTTCAGCTCGGCCAGCCAGAGAATGCTGTGCTCGTGCCTCGCGGTACTTTCTACCAGAAGACAGGTGGCAAATGGATATTCGTGGTGGCTCCGGAAGGCGGCAAGGCAGTTCGCCGTGAAATACGCATAGGCCGTCAGAATCCTCAATACTATGAGGTCCTCGAAGGCCTCCAGCCAGGCGAAAAGGTCATCACCTCCGGCTACGACTCCTTCGGCGACAATGACGTCCTGGTTTTCTGATAATAAAGATTTCTCGACATCGCGAGCAGCCGAAGGCAGTAGGACATGAAGCGCATGGCGAGATATGAATGATAACGACAAATAAAAAATGAAACTGAAAGACACAGCAATCAAATCCCTGTCCCTTGGCATCGGACTGGCAATCAGCATCATACTCGTTGCGAAGATCTGCTTCGAGTTGAGCTACGACCGTTGCTACCGGGATTATGAAAACATATACCAGATTCGGACTTGCTTCAGCCAGCAGGGTCACGAACACGATTACACCGGAGTCAGCGGTGGTATTGCCCCCGGATTCAGACAGTATGTCCCCGGGGTGGAAGCCGCAACAAGAACCACTTTTCTGGTTGAAAACAACCGCTTTAAGGATGAAGACGGCAATATCATCAGCGGTCAGCTCATCGTCGCCGACACTTCATATTTCGATGTCTTCCAGACCGAGATTCTTGCCGGAGATCCCGCGAAAATACTCGCTACAAACGCCAGCCTTATGGTGTCAAGGACATTTGCAGAGAAACTCGGAGGTGTTCAGGAAGCAATTGGAAAGCAGATTGAAAGCGAGGAATACGAAGGATACAAGATGACAGTTGCAGGGGTATTCGAGGACTTCCCGTACCAGAGTTCCCAGAAATATGACATCCTCCTTTCAATGGAATCATTATCAAAGAGTACCACTGAAAACTGGCTTGGCAACGACCGGTATATGGGATATGTCCGACTTGCGGAAGGCGTTGATTACAAGATGCTTGCCCCTGCAATCCGTCTTATGCAGGAGAAGAACCAGCCTCTTGAGCAGCTTGAGAAGTCCGGCTCTAGAATCCAGTATTACCTGTCTCCTCTGTCAAGCAGTCACACTTCAGAGGATAATGTAAGGAATATGCTGGTCATCCTCGGCATTGTCTCATTGCTGCTGCTCGCGATTTCGCTTCTGAACTATATTCTTTTCGTGATTTCAGCGATGGTGAAACGTTCGAAGGAGGTTGGAGTCCGCAAATGCTACGGGGCTGGGACCGCGAATATATATGCAATGATGATGAAGGAGGCGGCGGTGGATGTGATCGCATCGCTTGTGGTGGCCTCCCTGCTGATTCTCGCTTTCCAAAACATCATAGGTGACATGGTCGGAGTGCCGGTTAAATCATTATTCGTACCCCAGGCCCTCATTACTCTTGCATCAGTCATGGCAGTGGTGTTCGTGGTGGCCGCCCTGGTTCCGGCACGCCTGTATTCGAACATCCCGATTGCCTCTGCCATACGGAATTACAAGGAAAACAAGAGAATATGGAAACTAGCCCTGCTTTTCTCCCAGATCTGCTTTTGTACCTTCCTCATGAGTCTGGTAGTAGTTATAGGTCTCCAGTACAGGAAGGCAATCAACGACAAGCCTGGGTATGAATATGAGAATCTGATATTTGCAAACCTCAGAGGTACAGACAGTTCAGTCCATCAGTCGGTCATTGACAGACTGCTTGCGATTCCTGGGGTGGATGACGTGCAGATGAGTTATGGAGTTCCGCTTGAATGGTCCTCGGGGAACAATGTCTTCCTATGGGAGACTCCTATACGAGAACTATTCAACATTGCCGACCAATACGAAGGAACGGAAGGACTTTTCTCGATGCTGGGAATACAGTTCGTCGAAGGACATTACCCTCAGACGCTGACTGAAGTGGCTGTCAGTGAGAGTTTTTTGGACAAGATGGCTGAGTTTGAGGACTGGAGCGACGGAGCAGTTGGCAAGCAGATTTATATTTCCGAACATAGCACAAATGGACAGGCATATACTGTCAGCGGCGTATATAAGGATTATCGTATCAGAAACCTGACAAATCCTGACGAAAGGGCGAGCGTGAAGTTCCTTGGCAAGGTGGGTGAGGGCTATATGCCGTATATTCTGGTCAAAGTGAATGAGGTGGACAGGAATGTGATGGATGAGGCAGACGCGGTCCTCAGTGAGATCTTCCCTGAGAGGGAAATCGTGTTCACTGCCTACAAGGATGCAATGAGGAATGCTTACAAGGAAGAGAGAAGGATGCGGAACACAGTGCTTTCCGGCTGCGCTATATGCATATTGATAGCACTTTTCGGCCTTGCGGGCTATGTGCGGGATGAGTCGGAGAGAAGGAGCAAGGAGGTGGCTGTCAGGAAAATCAATGGCGCTACAGTGAGGGATATACTTGGTCTGTTCGTCAGGGAAATCGGACTGCTCGGCATAGTTGCCGCTCTGCTTGCCGATGCCGGAGCCTTCTTTACGGCTAATGTCTGGCTGGAGAATTTTGCGGAGAAAATCAGTCTTTCCCCTCTGATCTTCCTCTCTGCCGACATCATCATTCTTGCCATCGTCGCCACGACAGTCATTCTATGCTGCCTCCGCATCAGTCGCGCCAACCCTGTAGATTCACTGAAAGATAATTAATTTTTATTTTGATGAGACAATTTCTCGGTGCAATTTTTGCGATTGAACAAGTGCTATTTGCAATAGATTTGTTTAACCATCAGAATCAGAAAAAAATGAAAAAGATTGCTACACTTTTATTGTCACTGGCCTTTTTCGCTTTCACAGCGAATGCTGATGACAGACCGATTGATTATGAGCAGCTTCCATCTGCTGCAAAGAACTTTATTAAGGCAGATTTCCCGACAGAGAGCATTTCGTACATAACCATGGATATGGATCTGCTTGACACAGCCTACGATGTACATTTTGCCAATGGATTGAAAATCGAATTCAACAGCAAAGGCGAATGGACGGAAATAAGTTGCACATCCTCACCGATTGACAGTAAGTACATCCCGCGTCAGATTATCGACACGGTCGCGACCAGATGGCCGGGAGAGAAGTTCAAGAAAATCGAAAGGTACTGGCACGGATATGAGGTCGAACTCACAAACCGTCTGGAATTGAAATTCGACAAGAAATTCAGACTTACTGAAATAGACGACTGACATTACTGCCAAACGGTCGGATTATCCATGATTTCCTGGCCTGATGCAAATGCTGGAACCTTGGTTCCAGTTTACCTGAAAAACACCTGCCTTAGTATTCATGACCCGTTCTGTCGTGTCCTATGGCAGGTGGTTTTTGTGTTAAATAACTTTACATCCAGTGTAAATTTTCTTTACATTCTTTATTTTATCTTGAATTGTAACTCCTTATAAATAAGGCATTTATCTTGTTTGGCACGGGTGGTGCACATTTCTTTCCCTGTCATCTCGGCCTCGCGAGCGCTCAGCAAACAGCCCAGCGGACTTTTGCAGCGAGCAGCCGGCAGCAGTCGGACATGAAGTACGTGGAGAGAACTTATGAATTTAAGAATGAATAACAATTAAATACCAATAAATTATGATTAAAGTTACAGACCTGTGCAAAGTCTTCCGCACAGAAGAAATTGAAACAACCGCACTGAACAACGTGTCATTTGAAATCGGAAATGGGGAATTCGTCGCAATCATGGGCCCTTCTGGCTGCGGCAAATCGACGCTTCTGAATATCCTCGGCCTTTTGGACAACCCGTCATCGGGAAGCTATGAACTGCTAGGCCAGGAAGTGGCAAACCTCAAGGAGAAGGACCGCACCAAATTCCGCAAGGGCAACATCGGCTTCGTGTTCCAGAGCTTCAACCTCATTGACGAACTCAATGTGTATGAGAATGTTGAACTGCCGCTTCGCTACCTGAACATAAGTGCTTCGGAGCGAAAGGAAAGGGTTACAGCGATGCTCAAGAGAATGAGCATCAGCCATCGCGCACAGCATTTCCCGCAGCAGCTTTCCGGAGGTCAGCAGCAGAGGGTGGCCATTGCACGCGCCGTGGTCTCAAGCCCGAAACTCATCCTCGCCGACGAGCCTACAGGTAACCTCGACTCAAAGAACGGCAAGGAGGTTATGGAACTGCTTCAGGAACTCAACAGCGAAGGTACTACCATCGTTATGGTAACCCACTCCCAGAGGGATGCAGCCTGTGCCCACCGCACCATCAACCTCTTTGACGGTGCCATTGTCAGCGATGTGCAGAACGAACTGTAAAAACATAAATATTGAATCACGGCACTATCGTGAGATCGACCGCAATCATCCCACTTCCGGCCGTATCTACCGCGTTGACAAAATCGGCATGGACAAGGAAGGGAACCGTGTCGTTACCGGTCAGAGTTCCGGCACGGGTTCGTTATCGATGAAAATGTCACCGCCTTCATACCATTCTTTAAGATGTACGCTGACTTCCACTTCTGTAGCGCCATAGATGGTCAGAGTGATATTGTAGCGGTTTCCGGCTTCGAAATATGAACTTCTGCTGATAGGGAGTTCAGTGACAAGATTGTCATGTTCAATTCCGTCTTCCCTCAC
>CALZOR010000009.1 GCA_945827785.1 uncultured Bacteroidales bacterium
TTAAATAAAATTATATAATTTTGTATCATATAATTTGCTTGAATATGAATATACCATTCTCATTTGGAAAGGTTGTACGTGATGACGATTTTACGGACAGGACGAAGGAAACAGAAAAGCTTCTGGATAATATCCATTCATTGACAAATACCGCGATTATTTCTCCTCGCCGATGGGGAAAGTCTTCTTTGGTGGCCAAAGTTGTAACTATGGTCTCGGAGGATAAGGATTACCTGATAGTCAGAATGAACGCTTTCAAATGCGATGATGAGCAGGAGTTCTATGCTTCGTATGCCAGGAATATAATGGAACAGATTTCAACTTCAGCAGAGTCTCTCATCAACAATGCCAGAGAATTCATTTCCACACTGCTACCAAAAGTGTCGTTTTCAGATCCTCTGTCAAGATATGAAATATCATTCGGACTGGATGTCGTCAGGAATCCGATATCGGATGATATTCTGGATTTGCCTCAGAGAATTGCATCAAAGAGAGGGAAAAAGGTGGTTGTCTGTATTGATGAATTTCAGCAGATAGGAGAATTCAGCAACACACTGAAATTTCAGAAGATTCTCAGGAACCACTGGCAAGAGCATACCGATGTCGCATACATCTTGTATGGAAGCCGTAAACACATGATGCTTAATATTTTCGGAGAGTACAAGAGCCCGTTCTATAAGTTTGGGGATATCATGTTTCTGCCAAAAATTTCAAATGGAGATTGGAGAATCTATATTATGGACAGGTTCCGTGAATCCGGGAAGACGATTGACTCTGATGTTGCGGAATATTTGGCCCAAAGCGTTGAGAATCATCCATATTATGTACAGCAACTCGCCCAGTTGAGTTGGTTGCGCTGTGAGGAAACGTGCACAAAGGAAACTGTTGATGGAGCACTATCTAGTTTGCTGGATTCGCTCAATCTGCAATTCATGAACATCATGGATTCTGTCACAGACAAACAGAAACGCTATTTATGTGCACTTGCTGACGGGGTTTCCAAGATGACTTCTTCCCATGTATTGTCATCTTATAAACTCGGGACGAACGGGAATGTACGTATTATCAGGAATGCATTAATGAAACGGGACCTGATAGATGTAGAAGGAAAATCCGTACAAATTCAAGATCCCGTTTTCAAACTCTGGATTCAGAGGCAATATAAATATATCTGACCTCTGCCAGATTATATAGAGGTTTCGAACTCTTTGAGGAAGCGGAGGTCGTTCTCGAAGTAGTTGCGAAGGTCTTTTACCTGCCATTTCAGCATGGCGATACGCTCGACGCCCATACCGAAGGCGAAGCCGCTGTATTTCTTGCTGTCAATTCCTGAGGCCTCGAGGACGTTCGGGTCAACCATGCCGCAGCCCATGATTTCAAGCCAGCCTGTGCCCTTGCAGATGTTGCATCCCTTGCCGTGGCAGATGTTGCAGCTGACGTCAATCTCGGCAGAAGGCTCGGTGAATGGGAAGTATGAAGGCCTCATACGAATCTGAGTCTGAGGACCAAACATTTCGCGGGCAAAGAGAAGGATTGCCTGTTTCATGTCAGCAAATGTCACATTCTCATCAATATAGAGTCCCTCAACCTGGTGGAAGATGCAGTGTGCACGAGCAGAAATCGCCTCGTTGCGGAACACTCGTCCCGGGCAGACGATGCGGATAGGGAGAGGCATTTTCTCCATTGCACGGACCTGTACGCTTGAGGTGTGGGTACGCAGAAGCACAGGGTTGTCGCTTTCCGAAACGAAGAATGTATCTTGCATCTCGCGGGCAGGGTGCTCAGGAGGGAAGTTGAGCGCTTCGAAAACGTGCCAGTCATCCTCGATTTCAGGACCTTCAGCCACGTCGTAGCCGAATTTGCGGAAAATGTCAACGATTTCCTCGCGTACTATCGACACCGGATGACGGGAGCCCAGAGGCATAGGGTCGCCCGGCATGGTGTAGTCGAATGACGCTTCCTTTGAGTCGGCAGATTCCTCGGCCGCATTTTTCAGTTCTTCGATTTTAGCAGCAGCCGCGTTCTTGAGGATGTTGAGCTTCTGACCGAACTCTTTCTTCAACTCAGGAGCTACTGTTCTGAACTCTTCGAAAAGGCGGGTGATTTCGCCCTTCTTTCCGAGCAGCCTTACTCGAGCTTCTTCGATTTCCTGCTCTTTCTTGCATTTCAGATCATTGATTTCGGCCATCAGGGCCTCTATTTTCTCTTTCATATTTTTGTTTTTTATTGCTATTAATCAATTTGTGTAGATCCCTCGACTCCCTTTGGTCGCTCGGGATGACATTGAAGAGAGCTAAACCAGCGGATAGCCGATCGCAATGGCGCAATAAGCGCGAAGCCCATCCTTGATGCCGAGCAGCTCGCGGATATAATCCTCCGCGCTGGCTCCGTTCGGCTCCGCCTTCAGACGAGGCCTTCCGTTGATGTGTACCCAGCAGCTGCCAAGGTCCATTGCCGTGACTGCGAGCTGGGTGAAAGTCGCGCTGATTGCACAGTTGTCAACCCAGAGGTCGGTCTTGCTCTGGTCGCCGAGAATGACGATAACCGCTGCCGCATCCTTCATGAAGGCCGATCCGGAATCCCTCATCTGGGACATTGCCACTATGGTGTCCCTGTCGTCCACAATCATGAATTCGGTGCTTTTGCTGTTACGTGATGACGGGGCGGTACGTGCCACGCTCACGATTGCGTCAAGTATTTCTTTTTCTACAGGTGCGTCGGTGAATTTCCTTACGCTGTGTCTGTTTTTTATTACTTCTAAAAAGTCCATGTTCTTGTTGTTTTAGATTTCTCGACTTCGCTTGAAATGATTATTTGCCGCGACGTTTGGCGCGGGCCTTCTGCTGCTTTGCGGCACCGCTTTTAAGGTAGGCAGCCCACTGCTCCTTTGTGAAAATCTTCATATAGGCGGAGTCTGTCTTTTCCAACCATTTGTCCTGCACCGACATATAGAGGGAGGAGTTGCTGACTTTCTGCTTTGAAAGCTGTTCGAATTCTTCCCTCATTGCAGGGAAATTGTGCTTCAGAATCGAATCCACATAGAAGACCTGCCAGTCCTCAAGGTCCAGCACCCTCTGGAGCCTGTCAGCCTCTTCCTCGATCTGCTGATAAATGTCCGGCTGCTTCTTTGGCTCCTGTCCGCTCAGCTTTCCGGAAAAGAAAATCGAGGAAAGAAGCACAAAAACGCATATATGCGGAAAATACGGTTTCATATCTATCAAAAATTTTATAGTTTTGCATGATTTAGTTGAACGGGTGCATTGTCGCTCCCGGTCAGACTTCAAGACGGCAAAATTAAATAATTATAATAAAAGAACAAAATGAGAAGAACACTGATAACAACACTGCTGGCTGCCGGAGCCTTTCTGATGGGACCGGTTGACAGCGATGCATGTACCAATGTGCTTGTGACAAAGGGAGCCAGCGCCGACGGCTCGAATATGATTTCCTATGCTGCCGATTCACATCAGCTTTTCGGAGAACTCTATTTCATGCGCAGCGCAAACTGGTCATCAGCTGACCTTAGACGCATAAATGAATGGGATACAGGAAAATATCTCGGGAACATACCTCAGGTTTCCCATACTTACCAGAGGGTGGGAAACATGAATGAGCACCAGCTCATAATCGCCGAGACAACATACGGCGGCCGCCATGAACTTGAGGATACCACAGGTATAATGGACTATGGTTCATTGATTTATGTGGCTCTTGAAAGGGCGAGGACAGCCCGTGAGGCCATCAGCGTCATCGTGGAGCTGGCAAATGAATATGGATATTATTCAAGCGGAGAATCCTTCTCCATTGCCGACAAGGATGAGGTGTGGGTAATGGACCTGATCGGAAAGGGAATGAAGATGGAAAACGGCAAGAACACCCGCAAAGGCATTGTCTGGGTGGCAAGAAGGGTTCCTGACGGATATATATGCGCACATGCCAACCAGGCCCGCATCAGCACCTTCCCTCTGAACGACCCTCAGAACTGCCTCTATGCTCCCGATGTGATTTCATTTGCCCGCGAAATGGGATATTTCAGCGGCAAAGACGAGGATTTCAGCTTCTGTGACGCTTATGCTCCGCTGGATTTCGGCGCTATGAGAGGCTGTGAGGCCCGTGCCTGGGCTGCATTCAACATCCTCTGCGACGGCAAATTCACCTTCGAGGACGAAAACGGAAAGATCGTCACCAGGGATGCTTACGATTACGTTGAATATGCTCTCGGACATGATTCTTCCAAAAGATTTCCGCTTTTTGTCAAACCGGCCCGCAAAATCACGGTGAAGGAAGTTGCTGACGTGATGAGAGACCATTATGAGGGCACTCCTATGGACATGACAACCGACATCGGAGCGGGCGGAAATGCTCTTCCATACCGCTGGAGACCGATGGGCTTCGAATGGGAAGGCAAGCATTACACCAACGAAAGGGCAATCGCCACCCAGCAGACCGGATTCTGGTTCGTGGGACAGAGCCGCGGATGGCTTCCTGATGCAATAGGTGGCGTGAATTGGTTCGGATGCGACGATGCTGCAACCAGCTATCTTACACCGATTTACACATCGATAAATGAGGTCCCTGAATGCTTCCGCGAAGGAAACGGAAACATGATTACATATTCGCCGACTTCATCATTCTGGATGAACAACAGGGTGACAAACGCCTGCTACAGGATGTACAATATCATGGCTCCGACAGTTCGTGCAGAAATCGATGCCTGGGAAAATGAAATGATTCAGGCAGTTGCTGCAGCGGACAAGCAGGCCCTTGAAATGTATAAGACTGCAATGAAGAAGCCGCGCAAGCAGATACGCCGCAATGATGCCCTGAGGAAGGTCGCAGATCCGTTTACGGCTGTAAAACAGTATCTTACAGATTTTTCCGTTTCCAATGCCCAGAAGATATTCAACAAATGGGTGGCTCTTGAGCAGCTCCTGCTTGTCAAATATATCGACGGCAATGTCAAGGCCCAGAACCCGGACGGGACATTTGTCACCAACGGACATACCGACTGCATTCCTGCAGGCATTACCCAGCCGGGATATACCGACAAATGGAAAGAGGCCGTTGCAAGGGACCATGGCGAGATCATAATCGAGAAATAACATAACAATAATATAAATATGTACAGATCACATACTTGCGGACAACTCCGCATAGAAAATGCCGGCGAGGTCGTCACTCTTGCCGGATGGGTTCAGAAATCCAGGAAACTTGGCGGAATGACCTTCATCGACCTGCGTGACCGTTATGGCATCACCCAGCTCGTGGTTGACGCTACGGCTCCGGCAGAACTTATCGAAACGGCTTCTTCCGTAGGCCGTGAGTGGGTGCTTCAGGTGACCGGAACTGTTGTAGAGCGTCAGAGCAAGAACCCGAAGATGCCTACCGGAGACATTGAAATCAGCCTTAGCGGAATCAAGGTGCTCAACAAGGCCAATACCCCTCCTTTCACCATCGAGGATGAAAGCGACGGCGGCGAGGAACTCCGTGCGAAATACCGCTATCTCGACCTTCGCAGGAATCCGCTTCAGAAGGCCCTCAAGCTTCGTCACCAGATTGCCCATGAGGTGCGCAACTATCTGGATGCACAGAATTTCCTTGAAATCGAGACACCTTATCTTATCAAATCGACTCCGGAAGGAGCACGCGACTTTGTGGTGCCTTCAAGAATGAATCCGGGACAGTTCTATGCCCTTCCTCAGTCTCCTCAGACATTCAAGCAGCTTCTGATGGTTGCAGGTTACGACCGCTATTTCCAGATTGTGCGCTGCTTCCGTGACGAGGACCTCCGTGCAGACCGTCAGCCTGAGTTCACCCAGATAGACTGTGAAATGTCATTCGTGGAGCAGGAGGATGTGCTTAACACATTCGAGGGAATGATGAGGACATTGTTCAAGAACGTGCTGAATGTGGAGATTCCGAATCCGATTCCGCGCATGAGCTGGTACGACGCGATGGATTTCTATGGCAGCGACAAGCCGGATATCCGTTTTGGCATGAAAATCAATGAGATAACCGACCTTGTCAAAGGATATGGATTCTCTGTTTTCGATGGCGTTGATTATATTGGTGCCATCAATGTTGAGGGTGCCGCTTCATATACCCGCAAACAGATTGACGAACTTACCGAATGGGTGAAGAGGCCTCAGGTGGGTGCGAAAGGCCTTGTATATATAAAGGTAAACGAGGACGGAAGCATCAAGTCTTCAATCGACAAGTTCTACACTCCTGAGCAGCTTCAGGCAGTTGCAGACCGTCTTGGAGCCGGCAAGGGCGACATGATGCTCGTGCTCTGCGGAGCAAAGAGAAAAACTCAGACCATGCTCGGCGTGCTTCGTCTTGAGATGGGTAACCGCCTCGGACTTCGTGACCCATACAATTTTGCACCGCTGTGGATTGTGGATTTCCCTCTCTTCGAGTGGGATGACGAGACCAACCGCTTCTATGCGATGCACCACCCGTTCACGGCTCCTAAGCCTGAACATCTTGACTGGTACTATTCGGACAAGAAGGAGGATCTCGAAAGGGTTTGCGCCAACGCTTATGACTTCGTGCTCAACGGCACCGAACTCGGCGGCGGCTCCATCCGTATCCACGAGGCAGCTATGCAGGAGAGAATGTTCGAAATCCTCGGCATCAGCAAGGAAGATGCAGACTACAAATTCGGCTTCATCATCAACGCATTCAAGTTCGGAGCACCGCCTCACGGAGGCCTCGCATTCGGCTTCGACCGCGTCTGCGCCCTCTTCGGCGGGCAGGAGACCATCCGCGACTACATCGCCTTCCCTAAGAACAACCAGGGCCGCGATGTCATGATCGACTCTCCTTCCTACATCGACCAGGAGCAGATGGACGAACTTTTCCTCAATTCAACTGCCGAGAGGAAAGAATAATCTGACAAAGGCCATTGAAAGACCTGACGGAGAAGGTGGAGCTTCCATCTTCTCCTTTTGTTTGTGCAGGGTGGTCCTCGCCCCGGAAGGCCGGATCACCGTTGCCTGCTCCGAGAAGTTCCCAGCCCTGAGCTGCCTTTATCCTGATTTTTTCGCAGGCATCCGGAACAAGGCGGCCACGGGAGTCAATCAGGCTTATGTTGACTATTGCCGTGCTGCCGCTTGCCATGTCCTCAGGACATGCCGGGATGCAGATTTCAGGGGTCTTTTCAGAATCTGCGGCCATGACGGTTCCTTGTTCCCCGGTGAAGAGTGTACCTTCGGCAGCGAACTCCTTCCATCTTCCATCCGTTGTCTTATATTCAATTGTTGCTTGAGCTTTTGTCGCTTTTCCGGTGGTTTCCACCCGGCTTGTTGCCACTTTCTTCCCTCCTGTATATCCGACAGCCGTGACATTCCCGGGTTTATAAACCGCTTCCCATTCAAGATGGCCACCTTCGGGCATAGCCTTGCGGCCGAGCCGTCGCCCATTGACCGATAACTCCACTTCGTCACAATTGCTGTAAACCCAGATTGAAATCTTCTCCCCCTCGTGACCGGTCAGATTCCAATGCGGAAGAATGTGCAGCACAGGCTTGTCTGTCCACCATGAAGCCAGATAGAAAGCCTCGTCTTTAGGAAAACCGCACCAATCGAGGATGCCGAACTCCGAGCCTGTTGCCGGGAATTTCAGCGGATTAGGCTCTCCCCGGTAGTCGAATCCGGTCCAATAGAAAAGGCCCGAGAGCCACGGACGTTCATTATAGAATTTCCACCCTCTTTCTATGCAATTGTACAGATTGTCGGGACCGTTCGGACTGCGGTTGAGCGAAGCCATCCTGCCGTTTTGCACGTCATCGAAATAAATGCCCCTTGTGCCGCATCCGCTTGTCTCCTCCGAGCCGAGGGCACACCTTTGCGGATAGTCTGCGCGATGCTTTTCCACAGGATTCTGCAGAATGTAGTTGTAGCCGGCGACATCTGCCGGGACCAGAGGAGCCGGTCCTCCGCTGGAGGCTACTGTCATGAGCCTTGTCGGGTCGAGCCTGTGGCAATATTCCCTCATGGATGCAGCAATCCTGATTCCCCAGTTGTTCCATTCAATGGCCCATTCTTCGTTGCCGACACTCCACAGGATGATGCTCGGGTGATTGCGGTCGCGCTTTATCATCCTCTCCAGCAGCCGGATATGTTCCCCATTGACCCCCATCAGCCTGTTCTCCTCAATGACCAGAATACCCAGACGGTCGCACAGGTCAAGAACTTCCGGGGTCATGGGATTATGGCTCGCCCTGTAAGCATTGCAACCGAACTTTTTCAGCTGCATCAGCCTCCATTCCTGGAGATCGTCAGGAATGGCCGCTCCTACTCCTGCATGGTCCTGATGCATGTTCACGCCTTTGAGCTTGACACTTTCACCGTTGAGGAAAAATCCCCTGTCCGTGTCAAATTCCACCTTGCGGATACCTGTGACGGTGGAATATGAATCCACGACCACTCCGTCACTGAGCACATCCGTAATTACCTTATACAGAGCAGGATGCTCGCAGCTCCAGAGCTCCGGTGACATGATTTTCATTTCAGCTTCCACAGCCTGCTTGTCCTTGGGCAGGATAACCGGACCTGCCACTTCACATTCTGCGCAGATTCTGCCCTTAGCATCCTCAACGCGATGCTTCAGGCTGAAACCGGAGGCATTCAATCCCATATTCTGAACGGTGGTTTCAATGGAAAGGACGGCGCTGGAGAAATTCCCATCGGGGAAGTCCGAATGGACGAAGGTACCGAAAGGAGCCACACACAAAGGGGAAGCCTTGTTCAGCCATACATGACGGTAGATTCCGGCTCCTTCATAGAACCAGCCCTCTTCCGTGCTGGCATCCGCCCTGACGCAGATAAGATTCTCTCCGCCATAGTTGAGGTATTCCGAGATATCATAAACCTGTGTGGCATAGCCGCTTGGCTCGCTGCCGAGGTAGAACCCGTTCAGCCATATTCTTGCATCACGGAAAATCCCGTCGAACTGCAGCCAGATATGCCTGCCCTCGTCTTCTTTTGGAATGTTGAACGTCTTTCTGTACCAGCCCACACTGGTTTCAGGATATTTATAGCCCACTGTTTTGTAGCCATGGCTGTGGCTTGCCAGAGAGTCGAACGGGAGCTTCGTGACCCAGTCGTGGGGAAGGTCCACCTTCTCCCAGGAACTTGCATCGAATTTGGATGAATACGGGCCTTCATTGTGTATTGATGAGGCTTTTGACAGGTAGGTGAAATATTCAGTACCGCAGCCAAAGTCCTTTTCCATGGAAGAGGCATTACCGAATGCGAACTGCCAGTTGTCATCGATACAGATTCTTTCCCTCTGGGCATTCATGCCAAGGGACAAAAGAAGCATCGCCCCGCAAAGGACAATGCTTCTTATATTATTGTGAATGTTCATTTTAATCATCTTCTTGTTAACTCCCGTTGAGGGATTCGTGAAATCCTACCAGTTGTCAGTGCGGAAAGGCATTGCAGGAAGGTCGCGGCCGCTGCGCAGATTGCCAATCTGGAAGTCGCGGAAGCAGTAGCGGACTGCAACCGGAGCGGCAACCTCAGAGCTGCGAACATAAACTGATTTGTTTCCGGTGTGTACCCAGGCCTCTGCCTTGTGGAACACCTTGTCCTCGCCTGCAACCTCGAAACCCTCAAGGCCTTTCCATGGGCTGAGACCGTCCTCGGCATTGTCGAAGAATACCTCCACGGTGTCTCCTTCCACCTTGAATGACTTGTATTCCGGATAACGGCATTCCACGCCATCCTGCTTATATGTCTGATTCAGAGCAAGATATGCAAGCCTTTCTCCAACGTCCTTTTTGTTGCGCGGGTGAATCTGGGTGTCTTCGTAAGGATAGACAAGGTCGTTGGTGCAGATGACTCCGCAGCCAGGAATCTGCTTTGCCAGATTGTGTTGCATCTCCCTGAAACGGGCACCCGAAGTGCCGTCGCCGCCGTAGAGCCATGGAGCCAGCTCGGCAAGATAGACAGGGCTTTCGCATCCCTGGTTTTCCCTCCAGATATTGACGAGGGTACGGAACCTTTCGGGATAGGTGTCGTGTTTGCCGACATTCGCCTCTCCCTGATACCAGATGAAGCCTCGAACGGTGTAATTCCTTATAGGATAATACATTCCGTTATACATTATGGTCACATTCGAATAGTGCCACCAGGTCTGCTCCTTCTTGCAGCACTCTGTGTCATAGTCTATGTCGCCATAAGTGCGGACAATTTCCTCAGGCAGCCAGCTTTCAACTCTGGTTCCGCCCCAGTTGCAGCTCAGAAGGCCGACAGGTATGTCCAGAGCCTCGTTCAGCAAACGTGCAAAATACCAGGCAGTGGCACTGAACCATCTTGCACTCTGAGGATTGCTCAGCTCCCATTTTCCTTCAACCGTTTCAGACGGGGTGAGAGTACCGGTCTTCGGGATCTTCACCAGACGGATTCCCTTGCGTCTTGCAGCAGTTGCAATCTCTTTGTTAGAGCCTTCGATAGGGCAGTCCCAGAAGCCGTTTAGCGGCATTTCCATATTTGACTGACCACCGCAGAACCAGACCTCACCAATCAGTACATTGCTGATAGTCAATGGCTCACCATCGGATATGACTATGCTGTGCTCGGTGTAGCTCGCCTTCGGAGTCTGAACCGATGCTATCCAGTTGCCATCTTTGTCAGCCTTGGTCTTAATGGTTTCATTGTTCCATGACGGGGTGATTGTCACCGTTGATTTGGGTGCTGCCTTGCCCCAGAGCCTGGCCTGGGTCTGTTGTTGCAGTACCATGTTGTCGCCTATAATCTCCGGGAGGGTTACCTTGGCGCTGAGTGTGGCTGTGGTGGCCAATGTGGCCAGAATGGTTATCAGTTTTTTCATTGTTTATTGTTATTTAAGTTTCGCAAGCGGTACAACCTTCAGGACCATAATAATATATCACTTGCGAAACTTGAGTAATGTTATTTAACTCGTTCTATCAGTTCCATGCACATTCGTCCGTTGTGGTAAGGACATTTCCAGAATCCAGCCTTGTCGTCATCCCTGTTGATGCTTCCGTCTGCCCTGATGCTCCAAAACCAATCACCGTTTTCCCTGTCGATGATGTTGTTCTTGATGAATTCCCAGCAATGGATGGCATTTTCAATACCCTCCTGATTGCCAGTGAGTTGCCAGAGGTTGAAATAACCTACGACACTTTCGGCCTGCACCCACCAGTGACGGTCCGCATCGGTATGGTCACGGGCATTGTCCCTCTCATATATCATTCCTCCTTCGGCACTGAATCCCTCGCTTGCCGCCTTTGCAATCAAAGGTACGACCTTCTCCACCTTTGCGAGTGTCTGCTTGTCACCAAGGACAATGGCCGCTTCGTGAAGGAGCCATGATGCCTCGATGTCATGTCCGTATGAGAATATGTCGTAATTGCAGTTCCAGTCGTTATCGAAGAAGAGTTTCAAATGGCCGTCTTCTGCGAGAATCTTCTCAAGGAAAACTTCAATCAGGTTCTTAAGCTGGCCGGCAAGGCCTTCGTCCTTCCAGACGCGGTACAGGCAGGTATATGCCTCAAGTACATGCAGATGAGTGTTCATCGTCTTGCTCTCGTTGGCATCCTTGTCGCTGAGTCTCATGTCGCCGATTTCTCCCCATTCGCGGGTGAATGCTTCGAAATAGCCGTTCTTCTGCTGGTCGAAACTGTGCTCTTCGATGTCGTTGTAGAGTTTTTTTGCAAGTTCAAGAGATTCTGCATCGCCTGCAGCCCTGTAGAATTCGGCAAGACCGTAGATGCAGAATGCGATTGCATAGATTTGCTTCTTTGTGTCGAGAGGTGAGCCGTCCGGGTTGATGCTCCAGTAGATGCCACCGAACTGCT
This sequence comes from uncultured Bacteroidales bacterium, assembly GCA_945827785.1. GTDB lineage: Bacteria > Bacteroidota > Bacteroidia > Bacteroidales > UBA932 > Cryptobacteroides. Next base: position 11,831 of record CALZOR010000009.1, read on the forward strand.
CGTCATAGAAATTGTTGAATATCAATCCTTTGGCTCTTTCTGCCATCTGCCTGTATTCCTGACGGTGGAGAAGGCGATATGCGCTGGCAAAGGTCCAGAGAATGCGCGAGGTCATGATTGCTCCGACGGGTGCCTGGGCATCCAGTTCCTCTTTTCCGCTGATGCGTCCGTATAAACCAGTATCACCGCTGCACATATTTTTCATCCAGTAGGGGAGGATGTTTTCTGTAAGTTCTTTCTTGGCCTGTGCTGCAAGTGCTTGTGCAGCAAAGAGTTCTGCGGCAGTATGTTTCGAAGTGTCCATGGTTGTCAAATTTTGCAATGCAAAATTACCAATTAAATCCCTCAAAAAATGATACTATATTAACATACTTTTATATTTTCAAACCGCTCTCAATCCAATATCGACTTATGGCTCTGTTTGAGGCGACTTTCTTGGTACTTTTGTAGCAAATTACTACTTTTGCAGGGATATGGAAAAATTATGATACTGGGAATTTTCGGTTTTTTGCAGATATCCTTTGCGGACGTTCTTGACATCCTGCTGCTTGCCCTCATCATCTATGTGGCATTCCGTTGGATAAGGGGGTCGTCTGCCATGAGCATTTTCCTGGCAATCATATCTCTGTTCGTCATCAGGGTCATTGTTTCGGCCTTCAACATGAGGCTCATGCTTGCCATGCTGGACATGGTGCTGGATGTGGGTGTCCTGGCTCTGATTGTGATTTTCCAGCCGGAAATCCGCAAGTTCCTTATCAGAATCGGCAACAAGTACATGGAAGGAGCCAGAGGCAAAGCCTTTATGGACAAGATTTTCGGCCAGCGTACCCAGACCATGGGCCGCGAGTCTGTCAATGAAGTTACAGAGGCGTGCCGGCGCATGAGCGAGGACAAGACCGGAGCCCTGATTGTCATGCAGCACAACTCTCCGCTTGAGGATGTCATAAATACAGGGGACAAGATTGATGCAGCCGTGCACAGGAGGCTCATAATGAACCTTTTCTTCAAGAATTCCCCTTTGCATGACGGTGCGGTCGTAATCTCAGCGGACAGGATAGTCGCAGCAAGATGCACCCTCCCGATAACGGAAAAGAAAAAGATTCCGGCAAGTTTCGGAATGAGACACAAGGCGGCCATAGGCATTACGGAAGAGACTGATGCGGATGTGGTCGTGGTGTCTGAGGAAACAGGAAGGATTTCCTTTGTAAGAGGGGGAGAGGTGACTGCCATCAAAAATATAAATGAACTTAAACTGCTTCTGAGCGAATCAGGCGGGGCAAAGGATGATGCATCCGCTTCCCGCTGATAAATGCAAGATAGAATAATAATGACAGATATAGATATAAGAACAGAACAGAAACTTGGATTTGACAGGATAAGACAGATTATATCCGACAAGTGTTCTACTGAATATGCTGCGGAAAGGACTGCGACAGAAACCTTTTCGAACGAGCCCTCTGCAATACGCAGGCGGCTTGTGCTGACCGATGAGATGAGGCTGATCATGATGTTTGAAGACAGCTTCCCCTCAAGCGGTTTCATCGACTGCATGAATTTCCTTATTCCCCTGGAAAAAAGTTCAGCTGCCATAGACCTGATATCCCTAAGAAAACTCAGGACCATGCTGGACACCCTCAGGAAGGTCATTTCATTCTTTGACGAGGTTAAGGACGGGGTATATCCCAACCTCAAGAGGATGAGTGCTCCGATTATGGGCTTCCCCCATGTACAGACCAGGATAGAGACCATACTCGACCGTTACGGCGAGGTCAAGGACACGGCATCGGACGAACTTTATTCCATCAGAAGGGCACTCCACGACAAGGCTGGAGCCATCTCCAAAAGGGTCAATGCCATCCTCCGCAAGGCACAGGAGGAGGGCATAGCCGACAGCGATTCTTCCGTTACCATCAGGGACGGAAAGATGCTGATACCGGTGAGTGCGGCGAACAAGAAGCGCATCCAGGGCTTCATCTATGATGAGTCCGCTTCCGGAAAGACAGCCTATATCGAACCGGCTGAAATCGTCGAGCTCGACAACCAGATCAAGGAACTCAAATTTGCCGAGCAGAGGGAAATCCTCCGTATCCTCTTGGAATTCACCGACTTCCTCAGGCCCTATATCCCGGATTTGCTCGACGGTGCGAAATACCTCGGAGAAATCGATTTCATAATGGCCAAGGCCAAGACGGCTCTGGACTTCATTGCCGGAATGCCGGTCATATCGGATAACGGCGAACTGAACCTGCGCAAGGCACGCCATCCGCTTCTGGAAATCGCTCTCAGGAAGGAAAAGAAGGAGATAGTTCCGCTTACCCTCACGCTGACTCCCCAGAAGCATATTCTGCTGATTTCAGGACCGAACGCAGGAGGCAAGTCCGTGTGTCTGAAGACAATGGGCCTTCTTCAGTACATGTTCCAGTGGGGCATGCTCATCCCGACCTCGGAATCCTCGGAACTTCCGGTCTTTGACCGCATTATGGTCAATATCGGTGACGACCAGTCCATAGATAACGACCTCAGTACCTACAGTTCCTTCCTCGTGGACATGAAGGACATGCTCGCAAGGTCGGATGAACGGACTCTTGTGCTGATTGATGAGTTCGGTTCAGGTACGGAGCCGGCTGCCGGAGGGGCGATTGCAGAGGCCATCCTCAGCGAACTGGACAGGAGGGGGACCTACGGCGTCATCACCACGCACTACACCAACCTCAAGCTCTATGCTTCGGCTGATACCGGGGTGATGAACGGAGCCATGATGTTCGATGTCAAGAACATAGCTCCTATGTTCAAGCTGGAGATGGGGCTGCCGGGCAACTCTTTTGCCTTCGAACTTGCCAGGAAGATGGGCCTGCCCGAGCACATCATAAAGGATGCAGAGGCCCGTGCCGGAGAGGAGTTCGTCGGCATTGAGCGGAATCTCCGCAAGATAGCACGCAACAGAAAGGCTCTGGACGAGAAACTCGAGCGCATCAGGCACACCGACAAGACGCTTGAGAACATCACGGACAAATACCAGAAGGAGCTGCAGGACATAAAGAAGCTCCGCAAGGAGATTCTCGACCAGGCAAGGAAGGAGGCGGAAGAGATAGTACGGGGAGCTAACAAGCAGGTGGAGAATACTATAAAGACAATCAAGGAGAAGCAGGCAGAGAAGGAAAGCACCCAGCAGGCGCGTCAGGAACTTCAGGGTTTTGTGGCCGCTCTTACCGCCCGCAAGGAACAGGAAAAGAAGGCCAAGGAAGACTATATAGAGAAGAAAATCAAGCAGATAGATGCCCGCAAGGAGCGCCGGAGCAAGCGTATGGCGGAGAGGGCGGACGAGAAATCGCGGCTTGAGATGATTGAGCGTCAGGCGGAACAGGCCAGAATCGAGGCCTTCCGTTCGGCCCCGCTTCAGGCAGGAGAAAAGGTCCGCGTCAAGGAGAACGGGATGGTCGGCGAGGTTGTGAAGGTGTCGGCAAAGGCTGTGGTCGTCGCAATAGGGAACATCAGCAGCAAGATGCCTCTGGACAAGGTCGAGAGAATCACTTCGAACGAGTACAAGAGTGCGGTCAAGGACACGGCAAAGCCAGCTCCTTCAATGAAGATAGATGCTTCGATTACCCAGCGCAAGCTGAATTTCAGTACCGAGATTGATATCCGCGGAGAGAGACTGAGCGATGCGCTTGACAAGGTCACGAGATATGTGGATGATGCGATGATGCTGAATGTTTCAAGTGTGAGAATCATTCATGGAAAGGGGACGGGGGTTCTCAGGGATGAAATCCAGAAATATCTCAGGACCATGCCGGGAGTGGCCTCAGCCAAGGATGAGCACATCCAGCTTGGTGGCAGCGGGGTGACAGTTGTAACTTTTGAATGAGTAACACCATGAAACATAGATTGATACTGGTACTGGTTTGTGTCGCTGCCTTGTCCTCATGCGGGCAGCAAAAGGGCGGGGCAGAGGTTGAAAACACCCCGGAAGCAGTAGTGGAGGCCTTCAACAGGGCGGTCACTGCCGGAGACTTTTCCAAGGCATGGACTCTGGTCGATTCTCTCGGGATGAAGGACTATATGGACAGCTACAAGGAAGCCTGGGACACCCTTATGGAGCAGGACAGCACGGCTCTTGCGATTGCCGGAACCTTGCTGAGCGGGGCTGTCATTGAAATCCAGCGAACTGAAAAGAACGGGCCGCAGAGGCAGGTTTATTATCGTCTTGAGGCCGACGGGCGGAGCAAGGAAAGATGTGCAGTTGTAAGAAAAGAGGAGGGGGAATGGAAGATTGTATCCGTCACAAACGCGAATTAGGCCGGCTTGGAGAAGACATTGCGTGCGACTGGCTATCGGCTCACGGGCACACGGTCCTCAGGCGCAACTACAGAAGCGGACATCTGGAAATTGACATTGTCAGCATTGACAAGGATGGAATACATTTTGTTGAAGTGAAAACACGGCGGTTTTCGGTGCAGGCGCCTCCGCAGGAGAGCGTAAACAGAGCAAAACAGCAGAACATAGTCAAGGCAGCTGCAAGGTTTCTACGGTCAAAGGAAGGACTTCCTTATGGAGAGATGGAATGCATGTTCGATGTTTTTGCCATAACCTTCAACAAGGACAGTACGACTACCGAATGGATTCCGCAGGCATATATACCTATATATAAATAGGGGCATTGCCCCATACATACCACAGAAATGGATAACAACAATTGCTATTGTGTCATATTGGCAGGAGGTGCCGGAACCCGGTTCTGGCCTGTAAGCAAAGTGGCGCGACCTAAACAGTTTCTTGAGTTTGCAAACTTGGGAAAGTCGTTTCTGAGAATGACTTATGAGAGATTTCTTAAGGTGGTTCCCCAGAGCAACATTCTGGTAATAACGGCGGAAAAATACCGTGACCTTGTCCTTGAGCATATTCCGGAACTTGCTCAGGAAAACCTTCTGCTTGAGCCTTACAGCAGGAACACGGCTCCGTGTATCGCCTATGCCACATATACCCTGCTTTCCCGCAACCCGGATGCAAGGGTGGTCGTGACTCCTTCCGACCATTATATCGATGACGAGGAAGCATTTGCTGAAGTTGTACGCGATGCTTTCGAATATATAGGAACCAAGGATGTTCTTATGACCCTGGGAGTGGTGCCGACACGGCCGGATACCAATTACGGATATATCCAGGCCTGCGGCGGAAGGAATTCGTGGCTTCAGACAAGGCCGATGCAGGTAAAGACCTTCACTGAGAAGCCTGACAGGGATATGGCAAAGCTGTTCATCAGTACCGGGGAGTTTTTCTGGAATGCCGGAATCTTCGTCTGGAGGGCCTCTGTAATCAAGGAAGAGATTGAGAAGCATCTTCCGGAGGTATCCAGCCTGTTCTTCGGTTGGGAAAGGGTGTTCGGGACCAGATACGAGGCTGATTTCGTGGCCAGGGCCTACACCGGATGCCTGAATATCTCGATTGACTATGGGGTGATGGAGAAGACCGACCGGGCCTGGATCTATCCTGTGAGGTTCGGCTGGTCAGATATTGGTTCATGGGAATCCCTGTATAATTTCATTCAGGATAAGGATGCTGACCAGAATGCATTCAATGTTCAGGACACTCTGACGGAAGACACTCACGGGGTTCTGGCCATTTCGACAAAAAAGGACAAACTCATCGCAATCAAGGGACTTGAGGATTATATGGTAATCGATACGGATGATGTCCTGCTGATATGTCCTAAGGACGACAAGAAGTACAAGGACTTCATGTCCGGGACGGCAATGCCAAGATATGAGAAATATAAATAGATAAAAATCAGATAATTATGGAACTTGAGAAACAGATTCAGGCCGACCTGGTGAGTGCCATGAAGGCCAAGGAGGCGGTGCGTCTTGCATCACTCCGTGCGATTAAGGCTGCAATCCTTCTTGCAAAGACAGCTGAGGGCGCAAGCGGAGAAGTTACAGACCAGGATATCATAAAACTTATCCAGAAACTCGTAAAACAGCGCAAGGAGAGCGCCGAGCAGTACAATGCTGCCGGCAGACCGGAACTTGCCGACAATGAGCTTGCAGAGGCTGCTGCAATGGAGGTATATCTTCCGAAGCAGCTTTCCGAGGCAGAACTGGAGGCAGAACTGGCAAAAATCATCGCTGAAGTCGGTGCATCAAAGCCTTCAGACATGGGCAAGGTCATGGGAGTTGCCACAAAGCGTCTTGCTGGCCTGGCCGACGGACGTGCCATTTCAGCAACTGTCAAGAAATTGCTTGCTTAGACTGGTCAGTTTTTCGAAGAAAAAAGATGGGATTGACTAAATAACCCACTATTTAGTCAATCCCATCTTTTCTTTCATACTGCGCAGCAGGTCAAAAGCCTGAAGCGGAGTCATATTGTTCAGGTCAGCTGCGTCAAGATCCTCCTTCAGCGATGCCAGAAGCGGGTCTTCAAGCTGGAAGAAGGAAAGCTGGAGGGAGCCGTCGCTCTCCACGCGTCCCTCCCGCACGTTATGCGGCTTTATGATTGACGGCTTCTTTGACGAAGAGGCTTCATCGCTCTCCAGACGGTCGAGGGTTTTCTGGGCCGAATCAATCACCTGACGCGGCATACCTGCCATTCTTGCGACATGGATACCGAAACTGTGTGCCACTCCTCCCTCTGCAAGCTTGCGCAGGAAAATGACATTCTTGCCCACCTCCTTAACGGCGATATGGAAGTTGCGGACCCTCGGATATATGGTCTCAAGGTCGTTAAGCTCGTGATAATGAGTGGCAAACAAGGTCTTTGCCCCATGGCCGTATTCGTGAATGTATTCTACGATTCCCCTGGCAATCGACATTCCGTCATAGGTCGAGGTACCCCTTCCGATTTCATCCAGAAGCACAAGGGAACGCTCGGAAAGATTGTGTAGAATCATCGAGGTTTCGAGCATTTCTACCATGAAGGTGGATTCTCCGCGGGAAATGTTGTCCGATGCGCCCACGCGGGTGAAAATCTTGTCACAATATCCGATTTCGGCCTCATCCGCCGGCACGAAACAGCCTATCTGTGCAAGCAGGACAATCAGGGCGGTCTGCCTCAGAAGAGCAGACTTACCGGCCATGTTCGGACCTGTAAGAATTATAATCTGCTGAGAATCAGCATCTAGGAAGATGTCGTTCGGCACATACTCTTCTCCCGGAGCCATCATGGTTTCGATGACCGGATGGCGGCCTGCCTTGATGCTTATTTTCTTGCCGTCATTCATTTTCGGACGGCAATAATTCCGCTCAAGTGCAAGGTCAGCAAATCCTGCGAGGGTGTCCAGACGGGCTATGATGCGGCAATTTGTCTGGATTGAGGAGATATTCTGCTGAATCGTTGCAACAAGCTGTGCATATATCTGTGATTCAAGCACATAGATTCTCTCTTCTGCCCCGAGGATTTTCTGCTCGTATTCCTTCAGTTCTTCGGTGATATATCTTTCGGCATTGACGAGGGTCTGTTTGCGAATCCATTCCTGCGGTACCTGGTCCTTGTAGGTGTTGCGCACTTCGAGGTAGTATCCGAACACGGAGTTGAAACCGATTTTCAGGGAGGAAATGCCGGTACGCTCGATTTCGCGCTGCTGGATGCCGAGGAGATAGTCCTTGCCATGACGTGCGATGTTACGCAGCTCGTCCAGTTCAGCGGACACCCCGCTTGCGATGACGTCTCCCTTGCCCACAGCCGCAGCCGCTTCCGGATGCATTGTGCGTCCAAGGTAGTCCAGAAGGGCGCTGCAGTCCGCCATGGAATCCATCATCTCCTCCAAAGGAGCGACAGAGCGTCCTCTGCACAGCCGAATGATGGGCGCGGTCTGGCTCAGACCACGTCTTAGCTGCATCACCTCCCTCGGCATAATCTTGCCGGCAGCTGCGCGGGAGATGATTCTTTCGAGGTCTCCTATATCTGAAATCAGCCCCTGGAGGGTACGGAGGTCATCCTGCTGCTTTGTGAAATGTTCCACGACATCGTACCTGTCCCGAAGTTCGTTCAGGTCCATAACCGGCATAGCCAGATATGACCGCAGCAGCCTTGCCCCCATCGGGGATGAACATTTGTCGATTACGTCTATCAGTGCCACGCCGTCCTTGCCGGCTGTGGATGTGAATATTTCGAGGTTGCGGAAGGTGAACCTGTCCATCCAGACGAAGCTGTTCTCGTCAATTCTGGAGATGGAGCAGATGTTTTTCAGTCCGACATGCTGTGTCTGCTCGAGATAGAAGAGCAGGGCTCCGGCAGAGGTTATCCCAAGTGGGAAAGTGTCTATGGCAAAGCCTTTCAGGGAATCCACTCCAAGCTGTTTCCTGAGCTTTTCCACGGAATTGTCATAGACAAAGGCCCATTCATCCATGGTTGAAATGTACCACGAGTCGCCAAATTTTTCCTTTACACCCTTCTCCCATCCCCTCTGAACGAGGATTTCCTTCGGGGAGAATGTCCCCAGAAGAGTTGAAATGTAGTCAAGACTGCCCTCGGCAAGCTGGAAAGTGCCGGTCGAGACATCAAGGAAGGCGGCGCCGCAGCGGTCTTTGTGAAAAGTCAGGCCTGCAAGGAAGTTGTTTTCTTTCTGCTGCAGAAGCTGGTCGTTGAAGGCGATGCCCGGAGTCACGAGTTCGGTGACTCCTCTTTTGACGATTTTCTTCGTGAGCTTGGGATCTTCGAGCTGGTCGCAGACAGCAACCTTGTAGCCCGAGCGCACCAGGCGCGGCAGATACACGTCAAGCGAATGGTAGGGGAAACCGGCCATCGGGATTGCGTCCGGAGCTGCATTGGAGCGCTTTGTCAGCACGATTCCCAGCACTTTGCTGGCTATCAGGGCATCGTCACCATAAGTCTCATAAAAGTCTCCACACCGGAACAGAAGCAACGCCTCCGGGTGCTCCGCCTTCACGGCGAAGAACTGCTTCATCATAGGTGTTTCGGTCGGTTTTTTCTCTGCCATATCCGTTTCTTTATATCTGCAAATGCCTGATTATAATTTGTTTATGTCTATATCTCCGCTTTTATACAGCCTCGATGACCTTCTGTGCCAGTTCGAGGAAGGCGATGCCGTCGGGGCGGGTGGAAAGAGCTGCAGGCTCTCCGGTGTCGCCGCCTTCGCGGATGCTCTGCACAATCGGAATCTGACCGAGGAGAGGCATGCCATATTTTTCGGCCATCCTTTCTCCGCCGCCCTTTCCGAAGATATAGTATTTATGGTCAGGAAGTTCTTCCGGAGTGAACCACGCCATGTTCTCGACAAGGCCGAAAATCGGTTTTTCAACGCTCTTGTTGCGGAACATGTTCACACCTTTTTCCACGTCCGCAAGAGCTACGTCCTGAGGAGTTGTAACAATCACTGCGCCCTCCATCGGGATGTCATGTACGAGGCTGATGTGGATGTCGCCCGTTCCCGGAGGCATATCTATGAGCAGGAAGTCCAGTTCGCCCCAGCGCACCTGCAGAATCATCTGCTTGAGGGCATTGCATGCCATAGGGCCTCTCCAGATAAGGGCCTGCTCAGGTGATGCGAAATATCCGATGGACATCCATTTGACTCCGTATTTTTCCAGAGGTACGATGACCTCTTTCTCGCCGTCCTGGAAAGCGTCCGGCATAAGTCCTTCTGTAGCAGTCATTTTCGGTACGGATGGGCCATAGACATCCGCATCGGCAAGGCCCACCTTGTAGCCAAGGCGTGCAAGCGCCACGGCAAGGTTCACTGCCACGGTTGACTTGCCTACTCCGCCTTTGCCGGAAGCTATGCCGATGATGTGTTTCACATCCGAGAGTTCTTCAAGTCCGAGGTCCAGGCCCGGTTTCTTCTTCGGAGCCTCCTCCTTGACCACCGTTTTCACTTCCACCTCGGTGCCTTGCGGGGCATTGCGTATGATTGCAGCTTTGGTGCTTCCGATCAGGTACTCTGCAAGAGGGTCGCGATGCTTGCTGAACGCAAGGGTTACTATAACCTTATTATCTTGAATGTCAATATTTTCCACCATTCCGAGCTCCACCACGTTCTTGTCGCCTTTGGCTGGGTGCTGGACCTCGAACAGCCATTTGTTTATTTCGTTCGGTTTCATAATCAACTCTAGTTTCGCAAGTTATAACTTATTGTGATCCTGAGGGTTGTGCCGCTTGCGAAACTTCTTCCCACCGCACATTTCCCTTTCTACGAGGACCTATCCCTAAATCCCTTCCCCCGGGGAAGGGACTTACTGTCGACCTAAAGGTCTCTAAATTCGGTAGTTTCGCTAAATGCGAAACTTAAATATTCAAAAATCTATTTCACAATATCCATTTCGTCAATAAGGTGACGGGCACCTCCGAACTTGTCCACGATGAAGAGGACATAGCGGATGTCCACGTTGATACACCTCTGAAGGTCAGGCTCGAACATCACGTCGCTGCTCATTGACTCCCAGTTGCCGTCAAAAGCAAGGCCGATGAGCTGTCCGTCCGCATTCATAATCGGGCTGCCGGAGTTGCCGCCTGTGATGTCGTTGTTGCTCAGGAATGCAACCGGCATCTTGCCGTTGCCCATGGCATATTCTCCGAAATCCTTGTCCTGCCACAACTGCTTGAGCTTGGCAGGAACGACGAACTCCCAGTTGTCCGGGTCTTCTTTCTCCATCACTCCGTCCAGAGTCGTGTAATGTCTGTAGATTACTCCGTCCTTCGGAGAATAGCCTTTGACGGTTCCGTATGTGAGCCTCATTGTGAAGTTCGCATCCGGATACATTGCCTGGCCCTTCTTCCACATAAGAAGTCCCTTTGTGTATATCTGTCTTGAATCAGCAAGGGCAGAGGAAGCCTTTCTGATAACAGGTACATATTTATATATGATCTGATATATGGATTTTGAAAGGTTTGCAGCCGGGTCCTCAAACACTTCCACGCCCTTTCCGGCTATGGCTTCAGCAAGAGCCTCCCTGCTTGAAAATACTGTGTTCTCAAATATTCCATCAACATAGGAGTCGATATCCATCTGTGCAAAATCCTCGCCCAGGCCTTGAAGATAATCCTCGACGGAAGCATTTTCCCTGTAGAATTTCAGCAGGGCCTTTGCCTCGTTGCGGTCAACTGTCAGACTATAGTCGTCATACAGCGGAGAAACGGCCTCAAAGGCAGCCTTAAGAGAGGCAAGGGTGTCGCTGCCTGCCTTGAGGCTCTTGCCGAACTCATTTTTCAACATTGTGGCAAAGCCTACGACTTCTATCCGGCCGACCGACTCCGTAGCAAGAGTGTAGGAAAGCATTTCTTTTCTCTGGCTCTCCACTCCGGCAGCAATCTCTCCCATTACATTGCCGAACTCTTTCTGTCTGTTGGCCTTCTTGCCCACCCATTCGGCGAAGGCCGCCTCTTCCTGACGCGCTCTTCCGATGATGTCAAGTTTGCCGAAAGCGAGTTTCATTCCCTGCCACTTCTTCCAGCCGTTTGAAGAACCGGAGTATTTGCTCGCATACTGAATCTTCACCTTAGGGTCTGCAAGCATCTGCTCAAGCATCACGTTCTGACGCACCGTGCGGGCTGCGATACGGATGTCGTTCTGCTCAATCTGGAACTCCAGCTCAGGGGAAGTCTGGAAACGGGTTGTCCTTCCCGGGTAGCCCATAATCATGGTATAATCCCCTTCCTGAACGCCTTTCAGAGATATCTTCAAATGGTTTTTCGGCGCAAGTGGCACATTCTCAGGAGAATAATCTGCCGGATTGTTGTCCTTGTCCGCATATACACGGAACATTGAGAAGTCTCCGGTATGGCGCGGCCACATCCAGTTGTCGGTATCGGCTCCGAACTTTCCGATTGATGAAGGCGGAGCTCCCACAAAACGGATATCCTTGTATGTTTTGGTGACAAGAAGGTAGAAGACATTCATATTATAATAAGGAGTCAGGGTAACCGTGCACAGAGGATAATCCTTCTCAAGCTGTTTCTTTACAGTCTCGATAGCCTCATCTACTGCCTTGTCAACCTTCTCTTCAATATCCTCTTCCCTGGCAAATTTCTTTCGTGCCTTCTGCTCAGCCTTGTCCATTATGTCGGTAACGTCCACCATATTTTCCAGAAAGGTGACAGTCAGCCCCTTGCAAGGCAGTTCCTCGCTGCGGCTCATTGCCCAGTAGCCGTTCTTAAGGTAGTCGTGCTCCACGCTGCTGAGCTTCTGGATGCTGCCGTAGCCGCAATGGTGGTTGGTTACCAGAAGTCCTTCAGACGAGATGATTTCACCCGTGCATCCGCCACCGAACTGGACGATGGCATCTTTGAGCGATGAGTTGTTGATGCTGTAGATCTGCTCCGGAGTCAGCCTGCATCCGAGCTGTTTCATCGCATCTGCGTTGAGCTCTTTCAGCAGTGGAAGCATCCACATTCCTTCGTCGGCCCTGAGGGATCCGGCAAATACCGCAATTGCGGAGAGTATGCATAAAATACGTTTCATTGTTTTATAATTTATTGTCAATCAATCAGAAAAGTGTCGGCTCAAGCTCCTTTGGATGGAAACTCATCCGGTGGTGGGGCGTGTAGCCGTGGATTTTTATTGCCTCAATGTGTTCCTTCGTGGGATATCCCATGTTCCTGTCCCATCCGTACTGTGGATATTGTCCGGAGAGTTTTCTCATATATTCGTCCCTATGGGTTTTTGCAAGTACCGAGGCTGCCGCAATACATGCATATTTCCCGTCTCCTTTGACAATGCACTCATATTTATATCCGTCGAATGGCTTGAAACGGTTGCCGTCAATCAGAAGGAAGTCTGGCCTGACGGACAGTCTCCTGACGGCCCTCTGCATCCCTGTTATCGAGGCATTGAGGATGTTGATTGCATCGATTTCCTGGGCATCCACTTTTTCAACAGCCCATGAAACTGCCTCTTTTTCAATGATTTCCCTCAAAATGTCCCTTGATTTCTGAGTCATTTTCTTGGAATCGTTCAGAAGAGGGTGGTGGAAATCCGCCGGGAGTATGACCGAGGCCGCAAAAACAGGGCCGGCCAGAGGACCTCTGCCGGCTTCATCGCAACCTGCTTCAATAAGGCCCGGATGCATGAAATTCAAAAGTTCAGGCTCATTGTGCATATTGCAAAAGTACGAAATTATTTCGCAAATTCAATTATTTATCTTCTGAGAGTCTTTTCTTGAGCATTAATATGATTTCATTCTTGCTGTCTATGGTTTCTGTCATTACCTTGACCATGGTCTCAAGTTCGCAGATTCGTTTTTCGAGGGTTGTGATGCGGCTTGTAAACTCCTGTTCCCGTTCCTGTAGCCGGACAGAATTATCAATTTGGGAAGGCTTGTATCCAAGGACGATTTCCTCGGAAGAGGAGTTTGTCAGTTCCGCCATTGTGATTATGTGCTGGCTCACGACGTTTGTACTTCCTTTTTCCAGCTCCCTATATGCAGTCAGTGAAATGCCCAAAAGACCGGCCATTTCTTCCTGTGTCATATTTTTCTGCTTCCGAAATTTACAGATATTGTTTTTTATGGAGTTGTTATCCATGTTTATATGTATTTTTACACAAACAAAAATATTCCATAAGAACAAGCGCATTAAACAAGATTTTCTGGCGAATGGAAAGGAAAAGTTGTCATTCGCTCCGAAAATTTATTAAAACAGAAAAATTTTCGTCACAAAAACAGATGAAACATCTTAAATTCTTGCAATTTTTGGGAATGACAACCAGATTTGCATACAAAATAACAGAATATGGTAAATGATAGTAAGAAAGGATTTGAAATCCTGTGTAATGTCCTCCTGAATTCCTCATGGACAGAAATGCCGGACTTCGAGGAACTTTGCCGGCAGATAGGTGAATCTCCGATAGAGATGGAGAACATGTTGTATAAAGAATTCGGAATGTCCGCAAAGGATTTGATTTCGGAGCTCCAAAACCAGAAAATGCGAACGAAGTAAAGTGTCCGCATGCAAATAACTGATGCGTTTTATTGTTATTACTATATAAATTTCTTAGATTTGCGAGGATGTGTCTTTGCAGACACGCAATGAAACCATATTTATAAACACAATAACAGTAGAACTGATGAAAGCTTATTCCACTCAAAACATCCGCAATGTGGTTCTTCTTGGCAGTACAAAGTCAGGTAAGACCACATTATCTGAAGCCATGCTCTATGAAGGAAAAGTCATTGACAGACGTGGAACAGTAGAGGCCAAGAACACAGTCTCAGACAATGCGGAAATCGAACAGATCAACCAGAGGTCAATCTATGCAACTCCTCTTTATGCCGAGTTCATGGACACCAAGTTCAATATAATAGACACTCCGGGTGCGGATGACTTCGTAGGTGGAGCAGTTTCGGCATTCAAGGTTTGCGACACGGGAGTCCTTCTCATCAATGCACAGCAGGGAGTCGAGGTTGGAACCCAGATTTTCAGACGCTATGCCCGTGAGTATGATATTCCTATCATCGTCGGAGTAAACCAGCTTGACGGCGACAAGGCCAACTGGGAGGGAACTATCGAGTCCATGAAAGAGGCCTTCGGCAACAAACCTGTCATCATCCAGTTCCCTGTGAACGTCGGTCCTTCTTTCGACGGATTCGTGGATGTACTCACCATGAAATACTACCATTTCACGGATGAGAACGGAACCCGTCAGGACCTCGACATCCCGGCAGAGCTCAAGGACCAGGCAGACGAACTTCGTCAGGCGCTTATCGACCGTGCAGCCGAGTATGACGATACTTTGATGGAGAAATATTTCGAAACAGGCGAACTTTCCGAGGATGAAATCCGTCAGGGCCTTGGAATCGGTATCCGTCAGGGTGAGGTCTATCCTGTATTCTGCCTCTCTGCTAAGAAGGACATCGGAGTCAAGAGGCTTATGCAGTTCACAATCCGCGTTGCTGCATCTCCTGCCGAGAAGAAGGCAATCACAAAGGATGCCAAGGAAATCGAGTGCAAGCAGGATGCTCCTACAACCCTCTTTATATATAAGACTGCCGTAGAGCAGCACCTCGGCGAGGTTGCATATTTCAAGGTTATGTCCGGCGAGCTTACCGAGGGCATGGATCTGGAGAATCCGGAGACCGGAGACCGCGAGAGAATTTCTGCAATCTACGCAGTTGCCGGAAAGAAGAAGGAGAAGGTTACCGACCTCTATGCCGGTGATATAGGATGTACAGTCAAGCTCCGTGCTGCAAAGACAAACGTTACTCTCTGCACCCCGGGAACAGACATCGCATTCGAGGAAATTAAATTCCCTCACTACAAATACCGCTGCGCTGTCAAGGCAAAAGACCCTAAGGAAGAAGAGAAAGTCAGCGATGCAATGGCTAAGATTGCCGCTGAGGATCCAACCTATATCATTGAGTATCACAAGGAAATGAAGCAGACCATCCTCAAGGGACAGGGTGAGCAGCATGTGAATACCCTCAAATGGAGGCTTCAGAAAGAGAACAAGCTCGAAATCGAGTTCTCTGCTCCTAAGATTTCATATAGGGAGACCATCACAAAGGTTGCCTGTGCAGACTACCGTCACAAGAAACAGTCGGGTGGTGCCGGCCAGTTCGGTGAGGTTCATCTGCTGATTGCTCCTTATCAGGAAGGCGTAGATCCAGGCAACAGGTTCAAGATTGACGGCAAGGAGACCGTTCTCAACATCAAGGGCAAGGAAGAGTTCGACCTTCCATGGGGCGGTAAGCTTGAGTTCTACAACTGTATCGTCGGTGGTGCAATTGATGCCCGCTTCATGCCAGCAATCCTCAAGGGTATCAATGACAAGATGAATGAGGGACCTCTTACAGGCTCGCTCGCTCGCGACATCCGCGTCTATGTATATGACGGAAAGATGCACCCGGTTGATTCAAATGAAATTTCATTCGTTCTTGCAGCCCGCAATGCCTTCAAGGAGGCTTTCCGCAAGGCCGGTCCTAAGATCATGGAGCCTATCTACACCGTTGAGGTAATGACTCCTACAGATTATATGGGAGCCTGCATGTCCGACCTGCAGAACCGCCGTGCGCTTATCGAAGGAATGGGAACAGACAAGGGATTTGATACAATCAAGGCCAGGGTTCCGCTTGCAGAGCTCTACCGTTACTCTACAACCCTCAGCTCAATCACTTCAGGAAGCGCTACATTCAAGATGGAATTTGCTGATTATCAGCCAGTTCCTGCTGACGTTCAGGAAAAGCTCCTGAAAGCATACATGGAAGAGGACAAGGACGAATAGTCTTATTCCGATATTTTCCAAGGCTGGCCGGGCTCTGCCCGATGCCAGCCTTGTTTCATTTATGGTATTAATAATGCAAAAACATATATATGTAAGTTAAAAAAGTATTATATTTGTAACAATTCATCACAGTATTGAACTATGAGCTCAGTTTTTACGGAGATAACCCAGTTATCGAGCAAGGATTGCTTCCACATTGTGGAAAGACATAAGACCGAATTTACCTACCCTCTGCACAGACATAGAGAATTTGAGCTGAATTTCATTGAACATGGGGCCGGTGTGCGCCGCATAGTCGGAGACAGTGTCGAAGAAATAGGTGATTTCGAACTGGTGCTCGTCGGATCGGAGGGTCTTGAGCATGTCTGGGAGCAGGGCAATTGCAAATCCGCAGATATTCGCGAGATTACAATCCAGTTCTCCAAAGATATATTCAACGAGAATCTTCTGTCCAAAAATCAGTTCGTGAGCATAAAGAAGATGCTCGACAAGGCGGAGCACGGTCTGGCTTTTCCGTTGTCTGCAATTATGAAGGTCTATTCTGCACTCGACACCCTGGCAGTGGAAAAAGAGAAATTCGTCCAGTTTCTGAAATTTCTTTACATTTTATATGAACTGTCCATGGCGGATGGGGTCAAAGTGTTGGCTTCCAGCTCTTTTGCCAATACATCTCGCAATAAGGAAAGCCGGCGTGTCCAGAAGGTAAAACAATATATCAATGACCATTATTCGGAGCCGCTCATGCTGAATGACCTTGCAGACATTGCCGGGATGAGCCCGGTTGCTTTCAGTAGATTCTTCCGCATAAGAACGAACAGGACGCTTTCGGACTATATTGCCGACATCCGCCTGGGCTTTGCGGCAAGGCTTCTGGTGGATACCACAAAGAATATATCCGAAATCTGTTATGAGTGCGGATTCAACAATCTCTCCAATTTCAACAGGACTTTCAAAAACAAGCGTGGAAGTACTCCGAGGGAGTTCCGTGAGATGTACAAAAAGCATAAAGTCACGGTATAGGATACTAATTTTTTACTCATGTTGAAATAGTATCAAAATAAGATAAATACATATTTGTTTGATAATCGAGGTCAGTGTATTTTTGCACCGTCATAATTAACCACTGAAACTTGATGAATTTAAACAGACTCGCTTTCTTGTCTGCACTTGTTGTATTCTTCTGTACATCATGCAGCAGGCATTCTTTTGTGACGGTCTCCGATGGGCAGTTTCTTGATGGAGGCCAGCCAATATACTATATAGGAGCCAATTTCTGGTACGGAGCAATCCTCGCAAGCGATTGCAGGGGAGGCCAGCCGGACAGACTCACTTCTGAACTGGATTATCTTAAATCATTGGGAGTAACCAATCTGCGTATCCTCGTTGGAGCTGATGGAGCTGACGGGGTTGCTACTCGTGTCGAACCGACTCTGCAGACCGCTCCCGGAGTTTATAACGAGGCAATTCTGAAAGGCCTCGACAAGCTGATGTATGAGCTTGGCAAGAGGGATATGAAGGCTGTGCTCTATCTCAATAATTCATGGGAGTGGTCCGGAGGCTATGGCATGTACCTGGAGTGGGCGGGCGAAGGCCCGGCTCCGATTCCTGCTGAAATCGGTTATCCTGCATATATGGCAAGCGTGTCCCGTTTTGTTACCTGCCAGAAGGCAAAGGAACTGTTTGCCGATCATGTAAGGTTCATCGTTTCCCGTACAAATACTGTGACAGGCAAGCCGTACAGCGAAGATCCTGCAATCTTTTCATGGCAGATTGGCAACGAGCCACGCTGCTTCAGCTCGGATCCCCAGGTGAAGCAGGCATTTGCCGAATGGATGTGGCTGAGTGCAGCCCTGATTAAATCCATAGACCCGAATCACATGGTGTCTTCCGGCAGCGAAGGCCTCTGGGGCTGCGAAAACGATCCGGAACTCTTCGAGAAAATCCACTCATGTCCTGACATAGACTATATAAATATACATATATGGCCATATAACTGGGGATGGGCAAAACCGGAAACCCTTCTGGAAGACATACCTTATGCCATTGAGCAGACGGACTCCTACATTGACGCACACCTTGCCGTGGCTGAAAAATACGGCAAGCCTGTCGTGATAGAGGAGTTCGGCTTTCCTCGTGATGGCTTCCAGTTCTCAAAGCAGACCACGACTAAGGCTCGTGATACCTATTATTCACACCTGTTCGGGAAAGTTGCCCAATCGGCTTCTGAAGGTGGCCTCATTGCCGGAGTGAATTTCTGGGCATGGGGCGGATTTGCCTCACAGAATCCGGAGCATGTCTATTGGCAGAGGGGTGACGACTACTGCGGGGATCCGGCCCAGGAACAGCAGGGACTGAATTCGGTCTATGCCGGTGACACCACCATAGACATCATCAGGGAGGCCGTCAGGTCGGTCGGAGAGGCTTCCAAGACTACGAAATAGAAATTTCAAATTTTTGAAACTATATTATTAACACTAAATTCAACAAAATGAAAAGCAAACTGTTCACTTGCTTGGCGATGCTCTTTCTGAGTTTGTCGCTTGTGGCTCAGCCAAAGAAAGTCAGCGGTACTGTCGTTGACAAAATTGGCCCGGTCGTAGGTGCGAGCGTCGTTGAGAAAGGCACCCAAAACGGTGTCATTACAGATTTGGATGGAAATTATTCCATCAGTGCTCCTGCAGGTTCAGTCCTGATCTTTTCTTCCATCGGCTATAAGGACGTGGAAGTAACAGTCGGCACATCAGACGTTTACAATGTAACTCTCGAGGAAGACCGTCTCCTTCTGGATGAGGTTGTGGTCGTCGGTTACGGTACAATGAAGAAGAGCGACCTTTCCGGTGCTTCCGTCTCAATGAAGGAATCCGATCTCAAGGGATCAGTCATTTCATCACTCGACCAGACCCTCCAGGGACGTGCAGCCGGTGTTCAGGCAGTTACCACATCAGGTGCTCCTGGTTCTTCATCTTCAATCCGTGTCCGCGGTCAGGCAACAATCAATGCCAACGCAGAGCCTCTCTACGTAATAGATGGTGTGATTGTCCAGGGTGGTGGAAACTCAGGTGCAGACTTCGGCCTTGGTGATGCCCTCGGAAACGGTAAGGTTTCAACCATTTCACCTCTGTCAACAATCAACCCTGCAGACATCGTCAGCATGGAAATCCTCAAGGATGCTTCCGCTACTGCAATCTACGGTGCCCAGGGTGCGAACGGTGTCGTTCTCATCACGACCAAACGCGGTAAGGCAGGCGATGCAAAAATCTCTTACGACGGAATGGTGGCTGTCAGCCAGCAGACCAAACGTCTGGATATGATGAACCTGCGCGAATATGCAGAATATTTCAACGAGATGATCAGAATCGGCGAGTATGGAAAGGAGAATCCTCTCTATGCGGATCCTTCACTCCTCGGAGTAGGAACCAATTGGCAGGATGCCATCTTCCGTACCGCTATCCAGCATCAGCACCAGCTTTCGGCCCAGGGCGGTACAGAGAAAGTTCAGTACTATGTATCAGGTTCTTATATGGACCAGCAAGGTACCATCATCGGTTCGAACTTCAACCGTTTCAACGTAAGGACCAACCTCGATGCACAGCTTAAGGAGTGGATCAAACTCGGTGTCAACGTTTCATTCGCAAATACAAACGATGACCTCAAGCTTGCTGACTCTGAGCAAGGTCTCATCAACTACTCACTTTCCTCTCTTCCTGATATTCCTGTTTATGACGTGGATGGCAACTATGCTTCAACCGTACGTGAAGGATATTCCAACCCTAACCCGGTTGCTCTTGCAATGATGGATGAAATCCTCCTCAACCGTCAGAAACTCAACGGAAATATTTTCGCAGACATCACCCCAATCAAACACCTCACATGGCATACTGAAGTTGGTTTTGATATAGGAAACAGCAAAGGTGAGCGCTACAAACCGATGGTTGACCTCGGGAGCTGGGTACGTAAGAAAAACGAAAGCAGCATCCAGTACAACCGCAACATCTACTGGCAGGTAAAGAACTACTTGACATATTCCAACACTTGGGGCAAGCACAACCTCACTGCCATGCTCGGTCAGGAGTGCTGGGAGTCACAGTGGGAATATTCAAGTGTTTACAACAGCAACCTTCCTTCTGATGACGTTCACAACCCTGCTCTCGGTACTAACGAGAAACCGACCATCGGTGCAGGATTCGGAAGTTCGGCTATGGCTTCGTTCTTCACCCGTGAGAACTACAACTACGACAACCGCTACTATATAACCTATACTTTCCGTTATGACGGTTCTTCAAACTTCGGTCCTGACAACCGTTGGGCAGGCTTCCACTCTGTAGCTGCTTCATGGCGTTTCTCAAACGAAAAATGGCTTGCATCTGCAAAAGAATGGTTCAGCAATGGTAAACTCCGTCTTGGCTGGGGTCAGACAGGTAACGCCAACATCGGTGCTTACGCATGGGGTTCAGCAATCACCAAGATGCCTACCGGCCTCGGAATGGGTTACCGTCCGGCAAATATTCCGAACACAGGTATCCGCTGGGAGAAACAGCAGCAGTTCAATGTAGGTCTCGACCTGGGATTCCTCCAGGACAGATTCAACCTTACCATCGATGCATATTACAAGAGGTCTGACGACATGCTCATGTCAATGCAGCTCCCTTCATACATGGGTACCCAGGGTAACGGTTCATCCAAACTCGAAGCTCCTAAGGGCAACTACGGAAGCATCGAGAATAAGGGTCTTGAGATTACCCTCGACATCCATCCTTTCACCGGCGAATTCGAGTGGGACAGCAACCTTCAGTTCTCTATCAACCGCAACAAGCTTCTCTCACTTTCTGGCACCAAGAATGCTCAGCTTCTCGGTTACGGACAGTGGAGCGACGTTGTCTGCGCATCAGAGATAGGTTCATCCCTGTATAATTTCTATGGTTATGTTGTAGAAGGCGTCTATGAGTCATTGGAAGATATCGAGAATTCTCCTAAGGCAGAGAAATATCCGGCTAACGGTGTTTTCAACAGAAGCAATACCGTATGGGTCGGTGACCTTAAATTCAAGGATATCAGCGGTCCGGACGGAGTTCCTGATGGCAAGATTGATGCAAACGACCGTACAAATATCGGCTCTCCGCTTCCTAAGTTTACTTTCGGATGGAACAATACCTTCCGTTACAAAGGCTTCGACCTGAACATATTCCTCAACGGTTCATACGGCAACAAGGTCATGAACTACACTCTTCTTACCGGTGGTTCAGGCGGTATCGGAACAATGAAGTCAATGTGGGTGAACCAGAACAAGACTGCCATCCAGAACCGTGCACAGCTCGCTCCTATCGATCCTGACAAGGTATATGCAGACGGTTCGAACTGGTATGACGACATCACCAACGTGAAGGTTGCCAATTCAGGCACAAAGACTCCACGTCCTACCCTTTCAGACCCTAATGATAACGACCGTATCAGCACCCGCTGGGTTGAGGATGGTTCATACCTTCGTATCAAGAACCTCTCATTGGGTTATACTTTCCCTAAGAAGTGGGTTTCAAAGGCAAGAATCGAGAACCTCCGTATCTACGCCAACATCCAGAACCTCTATACTTTCACAAAATATACAGGTTATGACCCAGAGATCGGTGCTTCAACTCAGGACTCTTCAGGTCTTACCTATGGTGTGGATAACGGCCGATACCCATCACCTACAACCTATTCATTCGGTTTGAACATTACATTCTAATTGACTGACAGATTATGAAACATAGCAACATATTAAAAGGGGTGATGGTAGGAGCTGCTGCATTGTGCCTGGCTTCATGTGCAGAATTCCTCAACCGTCCTTCCGAAGACAGCTACAACACTGCAAATTTCTATTTGAATGACGAGCAGTGCCTCCAGGGTGTGAACTATCTCTACAACTCACCTTGGTATGATTTCCAGCGCGGCTTCATCAAAGTGGGAGAGGTCATGTCCGGCAACATGTACATGGGAAGCTGCCCATATCTCACTTTCACCACAAACGCAACTGACGTTGACCTGATGAACATGTCATATTCACTCTGGGCAGTGAACGGACATGCAAATACCGTAATCAAGAACATCGTTGCAAGCGAAGGTCCTTCTCAGGCAATCAAGAACCAGGCGATTGGTGAGGCTCTCACCCTCAAGGCTCTTGCCTATTTCTTCATGGTCCGCACCTTCGGTGAAGTTCCGATCATCCATGACAACACATCAGTCATCAAGGACGGCACTTACAACGATGTATATAAGGTAAAGAAAGAGAATGTATATGACTATATCATCTACACTCTCGAGACAGCAATGGAACTTCTTCCAAAGAAGACTTCAGGCTGGGACAACCGCATCGACTATTATTGCGCCGAGGGCCTTCTGGCAAAGGTTTACCTTACCAAAGCCGGCATTTCCGGTTCGCTCAACAACGAAGACCTCACTAAAGCTGCACAATATGCAAAGGATGTGATTGACCATTCCGGCAGAAGCCTCACTCCTAAATATTCAGACATATTCCGTCTTGCTCCGGCAACTTACAACCAGACAGGTGAGCCTATGATAAGCTGGATGTGGGCTGCAGAGCGTAATCCTTGGACACAGCAGAACACTCTTCAGTCAGACCTCGGTATGGTAGGTTTCTCTGAGACAGGTGACCTCTGGGGCGGCTGGGGCGGTCCTTCCTATGACCTCATGCTTGCTTTCGGTACAGACCCTCTCAAGAGTCCTGCTGAAAGGAAACTCGTTGACCTTGACAGCCGCCGCCACGCAACCATAATGATGGTAGGTGACAAATACGATTATTTCTGGCAGGACAAGGGCGGTTTCGATTTCCTCCGTTTCGTATATGACGCCGAGTACGGAAAAGGTTATGAGACAGGTACATTCCAGGGTCCTTGCGGTGGTCAGAATGTAAAGCACCTCTATGGTGATACTTACGACCATGAGCAGGCTACAGGTATCAAACCTGGTAACATGTGCTACCAGCTCCCTACACACATACTCCGTCTTGCAGACGTTTACCTCATCTATGCAGAGGCTTCTCTCCTTACAGGAAACAGCGCAGCTGCCCTGGAGTATGTGAACAAAGTACGCGAACGTGCCTATGGAAGCAATTATGAGACTCACGGCAAACTTACTTCCGTTACCTGGGAGGATATCTGGAAAGAGCGCCGTCTCGAACTTGCAGGCGAGGGTGACCGCTGGTATGATTTTGTACGTCTTTCATATTACAATATGTCAGACGCAAAGGCAAAGATACTTGCCCAGAAAAGAAATGCTGTCAACTCTTACGGTACAGTTGCCGAGAAATATTGGAAGGATGGCGAATGGACAGTCGATCCTGCCGTTACCAACTACGACGAGTCAACTCCGAAACCAAATGTCAGCGAAAGCATCTTCACTCTCCCATTCCCTCAGGAAGATATCGTCAACAACCCTCATCTTTTGGAGGAGGCTCAGGAAGTTGATGTAAGGGCTACATATCCATACAATTTCTAATTGTTTAACTGAATATCAATATGAAAATAAATAAATCAATTGCAGCTATAGCTCTTGCAGCCAGCTTCGCAGCTGTGTCCTGCAATGATCAGCCGGATGCATTTGTGCAGGCGGACGGAGTTCCTACCCTCCATTATATCAGATATGCCGACAGGGATATAGTTATCACCGAGGCATTCTTGGAGGAGAGCGTGTGTCTGGTGGGAGATAATCTCCGCAGCATCAACCAGCTCTTCTTCAATGACCAGAAGGCTATCCTCAACACAAGTTACATGACTGACAATACCCTTCTGGTGACCGTACCAAAGAATATGCCGTCAGAGCAGACAGACAAAATCTATATGATCACAGCAGCGAAGGACACTGTAACGGCTGATTTCAAAGTGCTTCCTCCTGCTCCTATCATCAAGTCCATGTCTAACGAATGGGCAAAACAGGGTACTGTCGCGTCTATATACGGTGATTATTTCATCGGAGATGTCGAGGTTGAGTTCCCTAATGGAAAGGTGGCAAAGGAAGACCTAAAGGTAATCTCAAAGTCCGAAATCCAGGTCAAAATTCCTGTGACTGCCATCGAGGGTAAAATCAAGGTTACCACTCCTTCAGGCGTGGCTGCTTCCAGCTTCCATTACAGGGATTCACGTGGCATCATCACTGACTTTGACGGAGCCGGCAATGCAAGTTCGACCACAGGCATAGTGCCTCAGGGCTGGAACATCAAGGTTCAGTACAAGTCCGAAGGCGGTGTTGACGGAAACTATGTTGAACTCGGACCGGGATCTGCACCTCTAGCAGACGATTCGTGGAACGAGGAGTACAAGCTTCCTTTCTGGTGCGGTAACTGGAACGGTGATCCTATGAGCATCACCTGGGGTGCAGGTGTTCCTGTCTGCAACGTCATCGATATGAGCGACTTCACCAACATGTCATTCAAGATGGAAGTTTGCATTCCTGAAAGCAATCCTTGGTCAGCCTGCTCAATGCAGATTATCTTCGCAAGTGCGGAGAGGGTGGCAAATGACTCTTGGCAGAACAACACCTACATCCATACCGGAGCTGATGGCGGTCTCGACCTTTGCCGTGCCCTCTGGACTCCTTGGGCTGATACAGGCTCATTCCACACAGGCGGAGAGTGGATTACACTTACGATTCCGTTTACCGACTTCGTTTACAATGCCGACGGAACAAAAGGTATTGTTCCTCTTCAGAGCGCAAATGACTTTGCCAGCCTGATCATCTGGCCTTGGAAAGGAGGAGTATCGGGTGCAGAATGTACACCTATCTTCAGATATGACAACATCCGTGTTGTTCCAAACAAATAATCTTAAATGGACACTGATATGAATAAGAAAATATTTTCGGCACTCGTGTTCATGTGCCTGACTGTCCTTGGATTGGTCGGATGTAAACATGAGGAACTCAATACGAACCAGCTCAGTGACAGCCAGGTCAAGCTGGTCGGAATCGCCCCTAATCCGGTGGCGAGGGGAGGTGCGCTCAGGCTCATGGGTAGCAACCTTCAGAATGTGCAGCAGGTGGAAATACCTGGTGTTGAGCCTATTACAGAGATTGAAGTCATTGCTTCGGGCAAGGTTTCAGAAATCCGTGTAATTGTTCCTGTTGACGGACCTGAGGTTGGCCCTGTTTCAATCATTGCAGGCGATACCAAACTTACCACCAAGACCAATCTCGAGTATTCGGAGCCAATCGTTTTCGATGGCTTCTCTCCAGCATCGGCAATGCCGGGAGATGTGATTACCGTAAAGGGTGATTATATGAACAACATCCGTCAGATTACCTTTGAGGGTGGCACTGTAGTGAACGAGTTCGAATCACAGAGCCGTTACGAGCTAAAGGTAAAAGTTCCGTCAACTGCAATCACCGGTAAGATTATTCTCGGCGACGTCGATGAAAGCAACAACCCTGACGGAAAGGTTTCAAACCTCTTCTATTCAGAGACTGTCCTTACTATAGGCGATCCTACAGTGCAGAGTGCTGACAGGGGTGTCATCAAGTCAGGATCTACAGTTACTGTTTCAGGAAAGTACCTCGACATGATTCAGATTGTGAAATTCGGCGCAATTGAAGCTGATTACACTGTCGCAGAAGATGGAAAGAGCCTTGTAACCACCGTCCCTTCAACTGCTGTCGATGCAGAAATCGCACTCATATCTTATGCAGGAAAGGAGTTCAAGGCAGGTTCATACCAGACCCTCGTTCCTTCTGCACTTTCAGTCGCTGCTGATTCCCGCTACAAGGCCGGCCTTTCAGCAAAGGTTTCAGGTAAGGACCTCGACCTGGTGACAGGTGCCGCTCTTGCAGGAACTGCTCTTGACTTCTCTTATTCAGAGGGAGTCATCACTTTCACCATCCCTGCAGCTGCAGCAGACGGAGCCATCACTCTCACCCTTGCAAACGGAAAGACTGTTGACACTGAGGCTATTGAGCTTGTAAAACCTGTTATCACAGCTGTTTCCCCTGCAAGTCTTTATGCCGGTGACGAGAATATCAAAGTGACCGGTACTGACCTTGACCTCGTAGTAAGCGCTACTCTCGGCGGAAAACCTATAAACATTGCAGAAGGTGCGAGCGAGACTGAGCTCGAACTTGTAACTGAACTTACAAGTGTTTCAGGAAAGGTTGCCCTTACTCTTGAGAACGGTGTGACAGTGACATCAGAGGCAGATGTTACGGTAAACTACCACTCTCTGGTAATCGTGAGCGAAATGCCTGCAGCACAGCACATTGGAGAAGAGGTTATCCTCAAAGGCTCGAACTTCGACCTTGTCGAGAATATCTTCATCGGTGACGTGAAGGTTACCAAGTACTCTCTCCGTACTGCAGAGGAGGTTCGCTTCCTTATGCCTTGGGCTAAAGCAGGTTCATACTCAATGAGCTTCCACCTCTTCAACGGTGATATCGAGACTGTGGCTACCCCTATCGAGGTGCAGCTTGAGCGCGTTATCAACACAATCTGGGAAGGTGAGTCCTATGTCACTTGGTCAGGCGGAGCTGTAACCAATCTCTCATGGGGCGGTTATGACTGGAGCACTGTCAAGGCCGGAACATCACTTGTTGTGAACATTGAAGTTGTTGATGACAATGCTGTTATCCGTATCGGTAATGGAAGCTGGTCAGGTCTTCCTACAACCAGGACTTATCCTAATGCTGACGGAGATGCCAATCTTGCTGTCGGAAAGGATATCACTGCCGTTTCAGTAAAACTTACTGATGCAGATCTGAATGAGTTGGTCAACAATGGTGGTCTGGTTGTTTGCGGAACCGGATTTAAGGCGCACAGCGTACAGCTCATCACTGAGATTCCTCAGGAGAAAACCATCTTCGAAGGACCTGTAACTCTTACTTGGGGTGATGACGGAAGGTTCGGTCTTGCTACAAGCTATTTCGAGAATCTTCCTGCAGGAAGCAAGATGATTATCTACTTCACTCAGACAGAAGAATGGGGACAGGCTCAGATCAATGATGGCTGGTGGAAAGATAACGGTTTCACCTTCCCTGAACTCGGAGGAGCATATCTTAAAACCGACACTCTTAACGACAAGAGTATAAACAAGATTGAACTCACTCTTACCCAGGAAATACTGGATCACATGAAAGAAGTGACAGGAGACTACTTTGGATTAAATAAAGACTACCAAGGAGACGGCAGAGTCGCTATTGTAATTCAAGGACAAAATTGGATTATTAACAGAATAGCTGTTCTCTAATATTTTTCCCGGGCGGGCCTGATCGCCCCTCCGGGAGCTAATCGGGAAATCTGAAAAACAAAAAACATACAATAATGAAAGCAACTAAATTGTTATTTTCATGCGCAATCCTTCTTCTGGCAGCCTCCTGCCAGAAACCGGACAACCCGACCGATGAGCCTGCTGCGGCACCGAAGCTGGTATCTTCAGACCCTGCCAATGGGGCAACAGGCCTGACCGGTGATGCACTCACCCTCGTGCTGACCTTCGATATGAATGTAAAATGTCCGTCATCCGCATCAATCACCGCCGGCGAAGCCAAGGTGGGCAAGGTCCTGGCATACGACAAAGATGTAAAAATAGAACTTTCCGGACTCGAAAGAGGCAATTCATATACGGTAACCATCCCGAAGGGCACCATCTCAGGCTTCCGGAACAACGCTGCCGATGAAATACGCATTTCATTCACAATGAAGGAGAAAGACCCGGACCCGGTGCACAGCACCTTGAACCCTACAGCCAACCTTTGCAATCCGTCAGCTTCACAACAGGCAAAGAAGGTGTATGAATTCCTTCTGCAGCAGAGCGGAAAGAAAACCCTGTCGGGCGCCATGTCAGGCAGCTCGAATTCCAACGATTTTGCTGACCTGATATATTCGAATGTCGGGAAATATCCGGCTATGACAGGATACGATTTCATCTTCCTCCAGTATTCACCTACACCTGAAAGCTGGAGCTGGAAAGTGAACTATAACGACATCTCTGCTGCCAGTGAACAGTGGAATAACAATGGTCTTGTGAGCTATATGTGGCACTGGAATGTGCCTACAAGTGAAAGTGCCTGGAAAAACGGAACGGAAAAAGGCGACTATACAGGATATGCTTTCTATTCCGACAAGACAGCTTTTGACATAAAAGAGGCTCTCAAAGAAGGAACCTGGCAGAATCAGTTCCTTATGAAAGACATAGAAGAGGTCGCCTCTTATCTCAAGAATCTCAGGGACGCAGGAATCCCCGTAATCTGGAGACCTCTGCACGAAGCAGCTGGAAATTACAATCTTTACAGCGACAACGGTGCCTGGTTCTGGTGGGGCAAAGGCGGAGCCGAGCCTTGCAAACAGCTCTGGAGACTGCTCTATGACCAGTTTACCAATGTTCACGGTCTGAATAACCTGATATGGGTGTGGACAGTTGATGCAACAGCCGGCTGTGAGGACCAATATGACGACTGGTATCCCGGAGATGATGTCGTGGATATCGTCGGTGTAGATATATATGAAAACAACACGGATGCTAAAACCCGTCAGTTCCAGGCACTTGTGGATGTGACCAAAGGAAATAAACTTGTCTCTGTAAGCGAATGCGGAAATATTCCTGACCCTGACAAATGTTTCGCACAGGGAAATGCCTGGTCCTGGTTTATGGTATGGTGTACATATGACGAGAACAATAATCTCGCCCTCTCGAACAAGGACTGGAACCTTAACACCAAGACCTGGTGGAGCACGGTAATGGCTAGCAAGAATGTCATTAACCGTGAGGATATGCCAAATTTAAAATAGTTCATATATGAAGCGTTTGTTATTTATTTTATCAACGTTATTTCTGGCCATCGCATGTGAGGCTAAGCCACAGAATGAGCCAAAAGAAAACGTTCCTCTCGAAGTGAATAAGGCAGAATTTGAATTTGATGCCGCAGGGGGAGAAGACTCTTTTATGATAAAGGCCACTGAGAAACCTTCAATTGTTGGAAGATATGACTGGTACATATTGACATCATCAGCATTCGAGTCCAATTCTATGACTGTTTCCATGGC
>CALZOR010000010.1 GCA_945827785.1 uncultured Bacteroidales bacterium
ATTCGACATAATTCTTGATTCTGTTCATGCTCAAGGTTGCATTTGCATCAAACCTAACCCACGGGGCAATCTGCCATGCAGCTGCAAGTTCAATGCCCCTTCTGTATGCCCTGCCGACATTTTCCTTGATTGCATATCCGACATCCGAAAGACGGCCGGTCTCAAGAAGCATATCGAAATACTCCATGAAATAGAGATTTGCACTTGCTGTAACTTTCTCAGCAGCAAACTCATACCCTATTTCGACATCGACCATTTTCTCAGGCTTCAGCTCTGGTTTCGAACCTCCGAGATTGTTTGTGATGATAACCTCCTTGATATCGCTTCTGCTTGGCTCGCGGTTGCCCATGGCAGCGCTGACATAAGCCTTATGACCATTCATGTGGAAAGTAAGACCTGCACGAGGATTGAAGAAATGCCATGCAGTCTTGTAGCCGAGGTCAAGGTCATCCTCATCATCGACTCCGGCCATTTTCAACGAAACGCCCCTGTACTGAAGGTCAAGATATGTAGTAAGCCATGAAATAGGAGTATATTCAGCTCTGGCAAAGACATTTGCCTCCCTCTTGACACTCCTGTTGTAGTACCATTCATTATCAGCACTTATCGGGTAACGTCCTTCATAATCGTAGCC
Source organism: uncultured Bacteroidales bacterium (assembly GCA_945827785.1). Lineage (GTDB taxonomy): Bacteria > Bacteroidota > Bacteroidia > Bacteroidales > UBA932 > Cryptobacteroides. Next base: position 635 of record CALZOR010000010.1, read on the forward strand.
ATCACCCAGAATCTCGTTCCAGAGAACCTCTCCATAGTGGTTTCCGTTGTACTGGGAAAGATTCACGCCACCGGTCACATTCAGCTTGTCTCCCTTGAACTTCACGTCTGAATTGACTACAAAGTAGTTATTGGTCTTGAACTTGCGGATTATGAAATCACTCTTTGATGATGCAGTGTAATCGACTCCGTCACGGGTGAAGGTAAAATCCGAAGGGAAGCCGTACTTTGTGAATTTCTTCTTTGCCTTGTAATTTTCATACCATCCGTCTCCCTTTGTCCAGTTGAAAGTAGTGCTCCAGAACACCCTTTCGCCGAACCGGCGGGTGTAGTTGAGCTGCAGATGATGCTGGGTATAATTGTCTGTATCATTGTCATAGTACCTGACATTTCCGAGGGCATCAGTGTACTCTCCGGCTTCATTGTACCTTCTGTCATTCTTGTCATAAGCCTTCGAAATGTCAATACCATTCCATGTTATGCCAGTATGCTGGTCACCCATGAGATAAGTGAGTTTCAATGAGTTACGTTCATTCATCCATCCAAGTGCAGCAAAAGCGGACTGAACGCGGGCTTTGGCATTGCGGATGTATCCGTCCGTGAAATTCCTCGAATATGCTGCATCGAAATATACACCGGACTTGGTCAGCCCCGTTCCTGCAGAGACCGTGGTCATGAAAGTGTTATATGAACCTGCCGCAACGTCAAAATTAGCATAAGGCTCAAGACCTACGGAAGCCGTGCTCATATTGATGCTGGCTCCGAATGCCCCTGCTCCATTTGCCGATGTGCCAAGTCCCCTCTGAAGCTGGACAGAACTGAGGACATTGGAAAGAGACGGGATATTGACCCAGAACACCTCCTGCGCCTCTGCGTCATTGAGAGTGATGCCATTCAGTGTGACATTGATTTGCGATCCCTTTGACCCACGGACCGTCATCTTGGAGTATCCGATTCCCGTACCGCCCTCATTTACAGCCACTACCGACGGAGTAAGGTTCAGCTGCATAGGCAGGGAATTGATAGGGTTTGAAGCTCTGAGCTGCTCCTTGCCAACCATTGTGTAGGTCACAGGAGTTGATTTTCCGGCCCTTGAGGCCGATACCACAATGGAATCGAGTTTCTCGACTTTCTCAGCGGAATCAGTTTCCCGCTCTTCCACATTCGCGGCTGCCGCGAATGCAGGAATCAGCGACAGAGTCGCTGCAAACATAAAAAAACCTCGCATAATTTTGTTCATTACGCAAGGGCAGCGCATCCGCGCTTGAGATCGCATTTCCCTTCGACGGTACTAACCGTATCAGGTTCAACGGGTATAATCTCAGCCATAAATGGCACCCCAGCAGTTATTTAAAAATATAAACTAACTCAAGTTTCGCAAGTTATAACTTATTATGATCCTGAGGGTTGTGCCGCTTGCGAAACTTCTTCCCACCGCACATTTCCCTTTCTACGAGGACCTATCCCTAAATCCCTTCCCCCGGGGAAGGGACTTACTATCGACCTAAAGGTCTCTAAATATGGTAGTTTCGCTAAATGCGAAACTTAAATAATCTAACTCTTCATCTTCTTCAGTCGCACCTGATACAGCCTCGGCCAGTTCTTTCCCGTAAGATAGATGTTGCCATTCTGAGGATCGAATGCTATTCCGTTGAGAACGTCCGTCTCAATGGTGCGCAGACTTCGTGGCAACAACCCCGTACAGTCAATGATTCCCTCGACCTTGCCGTCCCTTGGGTTGATGATAACGATCTGGTCGGTGGTATAGACATTGGCCCATATCCTGCCGTCAATCCATTCCAGTTCATTGAGATATCTGACCGGACGACCGTCCAAGGTGACATTTAACTTGCGTTTCAAAGCAAATTCCCCATCCATAAAATAGAGAGTCGCTGATCCGTCGGAAGCAATGAGCTGTTTTCCGTCCGTTGTCAGTCCCCATCCCTCACGGGGATATTTCCAGGTACTCCTGTACTCGAGAGTAGCCGCATCATAGATAAAAGCTACACGGCTCTCCCAAGTGAGGATGTAGAGGTTTCCATCGAGAATGACAGAACCCTCGACGAAATATTTCCTGTCGAAATCCATACGCGACAAGGCCTCACCCGTCTCAATATCGACACGACGGAACGTGGACTTGCCTTTCAGGCCGGTACTCTCATACATCTGGCCACCCTCAAAGAAAAGGCCTTGGGTGTAGGATTCGGTGTCGTGCGGATATTCCGCGACTACCTCCACCTTATAATATACCGGCTCCGATCCGCTGCATGAGGATGCAACCAGAACCGCAGCGGCAGCCAAAAGTATGGATTTCAAAATTTTCATCATTATTTTCTGTTTGCCTGATGCTCCAGGGCAGCTTTCACGAAAGCGACAAATATCGGCTGGGGATGCTCAGGAGTACTCTTGAGCTCCGGATGGAACTGAACCCCGATGAAGAACGGATGTGAAGGAATCTCCACAATCTCCACAAGTCCGGTGTCCGGATTCCTGCCCGATGCTGTCATTCCGGCTGCTTCTACAGCATCAAGATAGTCATTATTGAATTCATATCTGTGACGGTGGCGCTCTGAAATAATGTCTGTTCCATATATCTTTTCAGCGAGCGAACCTGCTTTCAGGGCACATTGATATGCTCCGAGTCTCATGGTACCGCCTTTGATTGTCGTACTCTTCTGGTCTTCCATCAGGTCAATGACTGGATTTGACGTCGCAGGATTTACCTCGGTCGAGACTGCATCGGAAAGACCGAGCACATTGCGGGCAAACTCAACTACGCACATCTGCATTCCAAGGCAGATTCCGAAGAACGGAAGTCCATTTTCACGGGCATAGCGTATCGCAACGATCTTGCCTTCCAGTCCCCTCTCCCCGAATCCGGGTGCAACAAGCACGGCATCCATTCCGGAAAGTTTCTCTGCAACATTCTCATTATCAATGTATTCACTATGGATACTATGCACATTGACCTTGCATTCATTTGCTGCTCCGGCGTGGACGAAGGACTCCAGAATGGATTTGTATGCATCCTGAAGCTCAACATATTTGCCTACAAGGGCAATGTCCACAGTCTTCTTCGGACTGGCAAGTTTATCGAGAAACTCATTCCAACGTCTGAGATCCGGCTCGGGAGCGTCCTTGATTCCGAAGTGTTCAAGGACGAGTGTATCCAGGTTTTCCGCCTTCATATTCAGCGGAACCTGATAGATAGAAGGGGCATCAATCGACTGGATCACGTGTCCCGGCTTCACATTGCAGAACAGGGCCATCTTGCGACGGAGTTCGGGCGTGAGTTCATGCTCGGTACGGCAGACCACGATGTCCGGCTGCACTCCCCATCTCTGAAGCTGCTGTACCGAATGCTGGGTCGGCTTGGTCTTGAGTTCCTTTGCAGCGCTCAGATATGGAACCAGAGTCAGATGAATGGTCATGCAGTCATCTTCCGGCAATTCCCACCTGAGCTGGCGGACCGCTTCCACAAACGGCTGTGACTCCATGTCTCCTACGGTTCCACCGATTTCCGTGATAATGATGTCATACTCACCGGTTTTACCGAGCAGGAGCATTCTGCGCTTGATTTCGTCCGTGATGTGAGGAACAATCTGGACGGTTTTGCCAAGATAAGCGCCTTCGCGCTCCTTGGTGATGACTGTGTTGTAGATTTTACCCGTCGTGACATTGTTGGCTTTTGAAGTGTGGACTCCGAGGAAGCGCTCATAATGTCCGAGGTCAAGATCTGTTTCAGCTCCATCCTCAGTTACATAACACTCCCCGTGCTCATAGGGATTGAGTGTTCCCGGGTCGATGTTGATGTAGGGGTCAAATTTCTGGATGGTAACTCTGAGACCTCTCGCCTGCAAGAGTTTCGCAAGGGAGGCGGAAATGATTCCTTTGCCTAATGAGGAGGCAACTCCACCTGAAACGAATACAAATTTTGTGTCCATAAGAGAAAAAAGTTCGTTAACAGGGGCACAAAAGTAAGCAAAAAAACTGATTTGAGAAAATCTTTATTAACTTTGCGGGCGTTTTTGTACTGAACCTTATTCTACACCTGAAAAAATGAGTACCTATTATATTATACTTTCAGCAATGGCCGTGATGGCCCTTATAGTCTTTATTGTTCTTTTTTTTCTGAATGCCGGATATGGATATCTTTCGACATCCAACTGGGGCCCGAAAATCAATAACAAGACAGCCTGGGTACTGATGGAATGTCCTGCATTCCTCTTTCTCCTTTATTATACACTTGACTTTGCAGCATCCGGAGTGGAAACCGGGAATGACAAGCTCGTACTTTATGTAATGGCCGGTCTTTTCCTTCTGCACTATTTCCAGAGGTCGTTCATCTTCCCTTTCCTGATGAGAGGGAAAAGCAAAATGCCGATTGCAGTCATGGCTATGGGGATGGTTTTCAACACTTTGAACGCCTATCTCATTGCCGGATGGCTCTATAAGGAAGCACCGGCAGGTCTCTATGGACCCGACTGGTTCACAAGTCCTCAGTTCATTCTCGGAACAATGGTCTTCTTCCTCGGCATGTTCATAAACATGCAGTCAGACCACATTATCAGGCATCTCCGCAAGCCTGGAGACACAAAGCATTATATTCCCCGCAAGGGACTGTATAAATATGTGACTTCTGCCAATTATTTCGGAGAACTGACCGAGTGGATAGGTTACGCCATCCTTACATGGTCGCCTGCAGGCCTTCTTTTCGCAATCTGGACATTTGCGAACCTTGGTCCGAGAGCAAAGAATCTCACCAAGAAATACGAGCAGGAGTTTGGTGAGGAATACAAGGCCATGCACAAGAAGAATTTGATTCCTTTCATTTGGTAATTTATTGTAGTTCAATAATATGAGTGAATTATTCACACCTTATAAACTTGGTCCTGTGACACTTCGGAACAGGACCATTCGTTCTGCAGCTTTTGAAGCGATGTGCAAGGACAACAAACCGACTCAGGAACTTTTCGACTATCACACTGCCGTTGCAAGAGGCGGAATAGGAATGACAACCGTTGCCTATGCTGCGGTTTGTGAAAGCGGACTTTCCTTTAACTCCCAGCTTTGGCTTCGTCCGGAAGTTGTTCCCGAACTGAAGAAACTTACCGATGCCATCCATGCCGAGGGAGCCAAGGCCAGCATTCAGCTCGGCCATTGCGGAAACATGACTCACAGGAGTACATGCCACTGTACTCCGATCGGAGCAATCAACGGATTCAATCTCTACTCTCCTACTTTCTACAGGAAGATGACCAGGGATGATATCGAGTTTGTCGCAAAGTCTTTCGGTGAGGCAACAAAGCTCTGCATAGAGGCTGGATTTGATGCCGTGGAGGTTCATGCCGGACATGGTTATCTGATTTCCCAGTTCCTTTCTCCATATACCAACCGCCGCAAGGATGAGTTCGGCGGCAGTCTTGAGAACAGGATGAGGTTCATGAGAATGTGTATCAGCGAGGTCGTGAAGGCCGGAAAAGGAAAGATTGCTCTTACAGCCAAGCTGAACACAAGGGACGGCTTTAAAGGTGGTCAGGAAACAGAGGAATTGATTGAGGTCGCAAAGGAGCTTCAAAGGCTTGGTATTGAAGCAATTACGCTTTCAGGAGGTTTTGTGAGCAGACAGCCTATGTATGTTATGAGGGGTGAGTTCCCGGTCAAGACCATCGTACATTATTTCCCTTGGAAGCAGTGGTGGCTCAAGGCAGGAGTTCTTCTTGGAGGCAGGATTGTTGCTCCGACAGTGCCTTTCAAGCACTTGTTCTTCCTTGAAGATGCAAAGAAATTCCAGGCGGCAATGCCTGATTTTCCTTTCATCTATGTCGGAGGTGTCACCAGCCGTGCTGATGCCGACAAGGTCATGGAAGAAGGCTTCCCTCTTCTGCAAATGGGACGCGCCGTGCTGGAGGATACCGACTTCGTGAACAAGATGAAGGCTGATGAGAATCATTGCAGTGCTTGTGAGCATAGCAATTTCTGTGTGGGAAGGATGTATTCAAGGTCAATGCAGTGCCACAAGAGATGCATTGACATTACTCCGGCCCTTGAGAAGGAGGTTGCCAGGGTCAATGCGCGCAATGACAAACGCGAACGTAATTTAGGATATAAAAAATAGGTGGGACGCTTCTGTCGCTATATGTCGGCCCCGGCCTACATATAGAGGAAAGTCCGGACAGGCAAGGGCACCCCGCAGCGGAAATCGCTGATGGGAGTAATCTTATGGAAGCCGTAACAGAAAATGACCGCCCGAAAGGGTAAGGGTGAAAACGTGAGGCAAGAGCTCACGACGCCGTATGGCGACATGCGACGGGTACGGCCCCGGGGCCTGCAAGACCAAATATACCGGGAAGCACCGGCCGAAAGGCTGTGCAAGAGGCTGCCCGCTTCTTCCCGGGGGGTAGGTTGCGAAGATAAATGACAGATTAAAACAGAAACCGGCTTACGGTTCCACCTAAAATCAAGGAGAGGCCGACCCAAAAAAGGGTCGGTTTCTTACATTATATAGAGTGATGATGAGTTGTCGGAAAACCGACAACTACACAGCGGCCTTCCTAACTATTTAAGGCGCTTGCGTAAAGTGGCGGAAGCATCCAGCTGATTCTCGGCATCGCTGCGGTCCAGCCATTCTCTGGCGAGAAAGTCATTCCCGACGATATGGCAGACTGTTGCGATATTGTAGGCAGCACAGGAGCGCTTAAGGGGGTCATTGCTTGACATCATGCCTATCCATATCTCAGTAGCACCTTTCCAGTCGAAATTTGCCGCCTTCTCTATGGCAGAATACCAGGTCTCATTTTCGAAATACATAAAAGAAAACTGCTCGGTCTTCCATTGAGGGCTGAATGATTCTGAAATCGTATTTCCGGAAGACACCGCTTCAGTTTCCAGGACTGCGAAAGCCTTCTGTCTCAAGGCATCACGACTCTGATTTCCGTCAGAATAGATATCCGGGCTGGCATTGCTCGAACCGGTGAACGACCTGACTTTATCAGCTTGATTCATACCATCATAGCAGAAGAGCTTCATGCTGAACGGAATGGAACAAGTCGAAAGATAGGCTGAATCTGCCGATGCCTTTGAAGCAATCTTTGCCGGAGCACTTACAGTCATTGAACCGAATCTGACCGTGTCGAACATGAAGACCACATCAACTCCGGTATCCATCAGGATATTGAAAAGGCTGTCCCTGCTGGCATAATCACTCCCCTTGTCCAGAGGCATGCTGTACAATCCTATCGCCCCTTCGGGCATGCCATAATCCTTCTCAAGCGAAGACGCAAAACCTGATGCCATGCCACGGCTGAAGGCTGTATTTTCCGGCCTACCGTCATCAAGATATATGACAGATATCAGTTTGCCGTTCAGGTCAACTCCGGACTTCGAAACCGTCCTCATCTCCAGATCCATGACATATCTGGAAGGCCCGCAGGCTGAAAAAGCCAGGCAAACAGCCAGCGACAAAAAAGATAAGCGTCTCATGTTCAATTTATTGAAAATATCAACTAAAGTAACTCTATAGGTTCAGCAATGAGGTCATATTCATCCGCACCGGTAATCTTCACCTTAATGAATTCACCAATCAGGGAATATGGTTCGACATTCTGCATCACATCCTTGTCGTATTTAACAAGAATCTCGCCATCCACCTCAGGACTCTCGAATTCACTACGGCAGACATAGACACCATCTGAATAGTCATCCACAATGACCTTCTCGACGGAACCCACTCTTGATTTGTTGAATTCAAGAGAAATCTCACTCTGGAGACTCATGAGTTTGTCAAGCCTCTTCTGCTTTGTCGCAGCAGGAATGCTGTCACGGAAGTTTTCAGCGCCATAAGTTCCCTCTTCCTCAGAGTATTTGAAAGCGCCAAGTCTTTCGATGCGCGCCTGCCTGACAAAGTCAAGAAGTTCGTTGAACTCCTTCACGCCCTCACCCGGATGGCCGACTATCATAGTCGTTCTCAACACAACTCCCGGTACCTTCTCCCTCATTCTTCGGATAAGTTCCCTTGTCCACGCCCCATCAACATTCCTGTGCATGTTGTCCAGCACCTTGTCTGCAATGTGCTGCAAAGGAATGTCCATATAACGGCATACCTTCGGGTTATTGGCCATCTGGTCAAGTACATCCTCAGGGAATGAGGCCGGATAGGAATAGTGGATGCGAATCCACTCAATACCGTCAACCTCAGAGAGTTTCTGCAGAAGTTCGGCAAGAGCGCGTCTGCGGTAGAGGTCAAGACCGTAGTAGGTCGTATCCTGGGCAATGATTATCAGTTCCCTGACACCTTTGGCTGCAAGCTTTTCAGCTTCCTGCACGAGAACTTCAATAGGAACTGATTTGTGAGCGCCACGGATGAATGGGATGGCACAATAGGAGCAACGCCTGTCACATCCTTCTGAAATCTTCAGATAAGCATAATGCGAAGCGGAGGTTAGACAACGTTCAGCATCCATCTTCCTGTCCGGGACTCCGCCTATTGCCTTTATCACCGAATCCATGTCACGTGCTCCGAGCCATTTGTCAACCTCAGGGATGAGTCCCGGAAGTTCTGCGGCATAACGCTGTGACAAACATCCGAAAACAACGATTTCCCCGACTTCACCTGACTTCTTGCGCTCAACGGCCTCCAGGATTGCATTCACGGATTCCTCCTTAGCATCCCCTATGAAACCGCAAGTATTGATAAGAAGAATGTCAGCATGACGGCCGGTCACATCCTCAGGAATGATTTCATAGACGGATTCAGCATAAGGGAGGATGTGCTCGGTATCGACCTTGTTCTTCGAGCAGCCGAGAGTCAGTGTCTGTAGAGTTTTCCTCTGCCCTTCCATAGTCAATTATTCCTCAGTTCCTTCTTCTGCTGCATTCTCAGCATCAAGCTCCTCAAAATCCAGAGAAGCATATTTCTTCAGGCAATTGTACCATTCAACAACCTTCTTCATGTGGGATACATAGAAACGGTCGCGGTCATAGTCCGGAAGCGCCTTCTCAAAAAGGGCTTTGAGCTGTGCAGGGTCAGACTTTGCAGACGGAGCATCCGCATCCCCGAGTACTTCCTTCATATTGAGGAAAACCTGCTGAAGCTTTACTTCCTCATCCTCTGTGTAGATTGAGATATCTGCAAGCGAAGTAATCTTGCTGTTCATTCCCACGCTTGACCTCTTCTTGTCTGAGAGTGCCTCCACTATCGCACCGCTTCTTGCCTGTGAAATATAGAGAAAAAGGCCGCTCTGACCTGAAATTGTCAAGATTTTTGAAAGATCTGTTTTCATAATTAGAAATGTTTATAAATTATTAATATATATGATTTTTAACTTTATTGTTATCAATTATAACATTTTTGTTAACGCATATTTCACCGCTTTTTCAGCCCTAATTCCAAGCTCTTCAAGGCTGCAATCTGAATCTATGACTGCTGATATTCTCTTACGGACCTGTTCCACCGTTTCCTCAGAAACACCCCAGCAGCCGGACTCGGAATCGGACAGGAAATTGATAAGTTTCTGGTTATTCATGCGTGAAAGTATCTTCTCCTGAGTTGATGCATCCCTTCTGCATGCCCTTTCAAGCCTGAGCCGGAACGGAGCGGAAACAAGAATTACGGAATCAAAGAGATTGTTGAAAAAAGTCTTCTCAAGGACGGTCGCAGATTCAAATAAAACAACCTGTTCTTCTCCGGAAGCAGTATCCAAACCTGAACAAAAAGAATTGAAATCTTCCATAAGCACAGGAAAAACAATGGATTCCACCCTGAGCAGGGCCTCTCTGTCGGAGAATATCCTCCCGGCAAGAAGTTCAGGAACAAAACGTCCGTCCTCCCCTCTCAGGTTCATCCCGAGAGACTTTTCAATTGAAGGAACAAGTTCCGGGACAAGACTATAAAGCGCCTTAACCCTGGAATCTGCATCATACTGATTGGTATAGCCCCTCAGAGCAAGCTGTCTGCATACTTCAGACTTGCCGCTCCCGATTCCTCCCGTTATGACTATAGTCCTGGTCATCTTTCCTCAACAAGACATTGCACGACTTCAGGATAGACTTCATAGCCGAGCACCCCGTTCGGAAGAGTATCGGGCCGAACAATGCATTTGCCACTCAAGGAATTGACAACATCCTGATAATCAACCTTCAGGACAATGTCATCCAAAGGATTTCCTTCAAGCGGATAAGAGCATTTGAGCGACAGGTCCACTGCGGAAGGCACCACAAGGATATCCTTCCCTGCCGGGACTCCTGAAACGGAAATCACTACATTCCCCCTGAGTTCGACATAACGCGTGACGCCGATTGAATATCTGACATTCTTGTCGGAGCAACGGATGCCCTTGTGCGGTTCAAGAGGGACAAGTCCCTGAATATCAGAATTCAGGTCATACAGATTTAGAGGTCTGGTAAATACCGACGAAATGTTGTCCAGTTGGAAAGGTTCACCATAGATGACAACGGAGTCCGGATCCACCTCTATCGGCCCCTTAGCCATATATTGGTTCCGGAAGGAGAGTGATGAAACAGGACGCACAGGCACCTTCTTGTGGGTTACCGACGGAAATTTGAACTGGAGGGTATCTGAAACGAAATAGTCAATCGTGACATCATTTCCGAAGATGAGATGGGCATATTCCTGCAAATCGGAGGAAGCGATAAAGAACATGTCTCCGCTCCCCTTCCTGACTACAGACGGATTGAACTCCACTTCCACAATCCTCCGGCTCTCACGAAGTTTTGAAGTAATCACCGTATAGCCCCTGGCGCGGCACCGTGCAATCACGTCACACTTGTTGACCGACTTTTCAGCATGGCCCTCAATATTGCACCGGGCAACCACGGAAACCTTCAGATAATCATTGTAACGCAGTGAAAGATTGTGAATTATCCAAATACTGAACGCCAACAGGAGGGATAGCAGGAATACTGCCACATCCCTCCCGTTGGTATGTAAGTATGCAAGAAGCCTTTGTAGCAACTTTCTCATCTTACTTCAGTTCAAGAAGACTATTTTCCCGGCTCGGCAAAATCCTTTACAAGAGCATTCTTGCTGACGCGGATCTTGACATTGCTGTCAACCTCCATGAGGACAGACTCCTCTTTAACTTCCACGATTGTACCGTAAATACCTCCGATTGTAACGACCTTGTCTCCTTTCTTCAATGCATCACGGAAGTTCTGGAGTTCCTTCTGCTGCTTTCTCTGAGGACGGATCATGAAGAACCACATTACAACGAAAATAAGCGCAAGCATGATCCACATGGTCCAGGAACTGCCGGCAGCTGGAGCCGCAGCCTGAGCAAGCGGCATAGAAATCAACAAATTCATATTATTCAATTTTTAAATGATTAGCTGCATATCCCGATACAATCGGGTAAACTTTGCGAATTTAGCGAATTGAAACGACAATTGCAAAGACTAGTTCAATCCTTTTCCGGTTTTGAGGATTTTTCCATCCTCAACCATCTTCTGGGAAATCCTGTCAAGGAGTCCGTTCACGAAAGCTCCGCTCTTAGGCGTTCCAAAGAATTTTGCTATCTCGACATACTCGTTGATGGTCACCTTCAGCGGAATCTGAGGGAAGGTCACTGCCTCTGCGAGTCCCATGACTACCAGAACTACATCAGAAAGGAAGAGTCTGTCCTTCTCCCAGCCCTGAACTGCATCATAGACCATTTCAGCATATCTTTCATAGCCGGCAAAAGCCGCCCTGAGCAGCCTCTTGACAAAAAGGCTGTCGCTTTCAACATCGCTTCCCTGCATCAGGTCACTCTGATACAGAGGCGGAAGTTTCCATGGAGTCCCGGAAGCAATGGTCTTGAAACTGCGGCAGCACCAGGTAAGGGCATAGCCAAGGTCATCGTTCCAGTAAAGAGACTTGTCTTCGAGAATCTGTGCAAGTTCCTCGCACTCGTCAAGTTCCTCCTCATATATCTTTGTAAAAAGCTTGCAATCTTCGGCAAGAGAACGCTTCTCTGAAGCCATGTACTTCGCAAAGTACTCTTTTGAAGCAACACTTGTCATGATTTTCTTCAGGAGAAGGTCATACTGAGCCCATGAATATTTCTTCTTTGCGAAAAGCTTCTGGAAATCGACATCTCCATCCAGAACTTTTGCAAGAGCATTCTCCGCAAATTTCATATTCGGATTCTTTTCCTCCTCGGTAGGATTGAATTTGGACTTTGCCGCCTCTATCCTTTCTGCTGCAACCTGAGTGAGAGGTGATACCATTCCCATCATGAAGAGGTACAAATCCCTTGTTGCCTCACAAGCTATATCGAGCTGGGACTCGGCTCCCGAAAGCGTCATATTGCCAGCCAAAGCATTGGAATACAATACTTTATAAGCCTTTATCCTTAAAATTCTTCTGTTTAGCATATCAATTTTCTCAAATTTTACGCAAAGATACATTCATTTTTCAGAATATTTCCTATCTTTGTAAAGATTTACCAAAAAAAAGATTAAGCTATGTACAGTGAGGATTATGGTGGAGCACATGCTTCGGAGAGGTCTGGTGAGGACGTTTGGTCAAAGCCTGTAAGAGCCGGAAAACGTACTTACTTTTTCGATGTCAAGGCAACAAAAGGCAATGATTATTACCTTACGATTACTGAAAGCAAACGTAAGATAGACCAGAACGGTCAATATTCATATGACAAACACAAAATATTCCTTTACAAGGAAGATTTCGAGAAATTTACAGAAGGCCTTGAGGAGGTGCTCAACTACATCAAGACCAATTGCATAAAAGAAGGAGATGAAATCTCAGGTGAAAAATTCACCGATGTGGATTTCGAAGAACTTTAAAAGCAATAGGGATGATTGAAAAACAAGATTTCAGTCATCCCTCATCGTTTTTAGATTGAATTAATTCCATCACCCCAACACCACGTTTCGCAAGTGATAACTTATTACAGTCCTGAAACTTGTGCCGCTTGTGAAACTGAAATTATCTATTGATGAAAAGTAACAAGGATTTCGGTTTCATCCGCGCAGCAGCAGCGGTTCCGACAGTAAAAGTTGCTGATTTGCAACATAATACCAAAGAGATTTGCGAACTTGCTGGAAAGGCTTTCAGCAATGAAGCCTCGATTGTCGTATTCCCGGAACTCTGCATCACAGGTTATACCTGCGGCGACTTATTCACCCAGAATCTGCTGATCAGAGGCGCTGAAGAAAGCGTGGCAAGAATCATTGAATTCAGCCGCGGAAAAGACATCGTAATCGTCGTGGGCACTCCGGTAAGTTTCAGAGGTCGGCTCTATAATTGTGCTGCAGTCATCAGAAACGGCAATCTCAAGGGACTGGTACCGAAAATCTACCTTCCGAACTACAATGAATTCTACGAAGCACGCTGGTTTGCATCAGGGAGCGACTTCCTCAATGGAAGCAACTGCTGCGACGGACGCTTCCTCAACAACGGGAAGGACTGTGTCAGGGAAGGTTTCACAGCTGAAATCCGCTATGCCGGGCAAAGATGCAACATTTCGCCCAACATGCTCTTCCATGTCGGAAAAGCCACACTTGCAATTGAAATATGCGAAGACATGTGGACTCCCGTTCCGCCGTCTTCCTTTCACGCCATTGCAGGAGCCCAGATTATAGCCAACCTGTCTGCCAGCAACGAGGTGCTGATGAAGAACCTGTACCGCGACGGCATTCTCCGACAGCACTCTGCCCGCATTCTTTCCGCCTACATATATTCTTCGGCAGGATTCGGGGAATCCACACAGGACCTTGTTTACGGAGGATCTGCGTCGATATGGGAGAACGGTAGTCAATTAGCTGAAAATGAACGGTTTCAGACACAATCTTCCATCATTTTCGCAGATATTGACATCGACAGGCTTGACCAGCAGAGAAGACAGAAGAACACCTTCAGGGCAATATGTCCAGACGGAACCGATGCCACTTCATACGACAGGCTGTACAGCAGGATTCCGCTCGGGGACTCATGCAGGACAGATTTTTCAAAACAGCTTCTCAGAAGAGTCGAGCCGCATCCTTTCGTGCCGAAGGCCGATATTGACTACAGATGCAGCGAGATTCTCTCACTTCAGGTCACAGGCCTTGCAACCAGGCTTTCCCACATAGGGCATCCTACGGCTGTAATCGGCATTTCAGGAGGACTTGACAGCACGCTGGCCCTGCTCGTTACAGTCCTCGCATTCGACAAGCTCGGATGGAAGCGCGACAGGATAATCGGCATCACCATGCCTGGCTACGGCACCACCAGGCGTACCAGAGGCAATGCCGGCGACCTGATGGAAGCACTTGGAGTCACTTCACGTGAAATTTCGATTTCCGCAGCATGTGACAGGCATTTCCTTGACATAGGCCACGATAAGAATGTCCATGACATCACTTATGAGAACTCCCAGGCAAGGGAGCGTACACAGATTCTGATGGACGTGGCAAACCAGACCGGCGGAATTGTCGTCGGAACCGGAGACCTCTCTGAGCTGGCTCTCGGATGGGCAACCTACAACGGCGACCACATGTCCATGTACGGAGTCAATTCCAGCATTCCGAAAACCCTGGTCAAGGGTTTGACGAAATGGGCTGCCGAACATCATTTTGCAGAAGATGCATTCCGCACGGCAGACGGAAGAAGCACAAGGGATATTCTTCTTGACATCGTTGACACCCCTATCAGTCCGGAACTGCTTCCGGCAGACGAGAACGGAAACATCAAACAGGTTACGGAAGACGTGGTAGGCCCTTACGAGCTCCATGACTTCTTCCTGTACAACTTCGTTCATTTCGGCTACTCTCCAGCCAAGGTGCAGTTCCTTGCAGAAAAAGCATTTCCGGACTACGAAAAGGACGTAATCCGGAAATGGCTCAATACTTTCATCCGCCGTTTCTTCGGACAGCAGTTCAAGAGGTCATGTCTGCCTGACGGTCCGAAAGTTGGCTCTGTAACTCTTTCTCCAAGAGGAGACTGGCGTATGCCATCTGATGCAAAACATCAGATATTTTCATCTGACATCGAATAGCCCAGATGCTATAGAGATTCTATGAGTTTCGTGAACAGCACGGTCATCTTGTCGGCTGCAGCATCTGCGGCATTCACTACGTCGTCCCCGTCATTCACATAATCTTCGTCATAGTCGTCGTGAGCTTCATTGGTAATCACCGACATGCCGAAAACCGCTATGTCCGAATGCCTTGCAACAATTACCTCCGGAATTGTTGACATACCTACGGCGTCAGCTCCTATGAGCCTGAAATACTTGTACTCCGCAGGGGTCTCGTATGATGGGCCCGTACCGGCAAAATAGACACCTTTGCGAACTTCAATTCCCATTTCCTCCGCAATTGCCTGGGCCTTTGCCATGAGTTTCCTGTCATAAGGCCTTGTCATATCAGGGAAACGAGGTCCGAACTCCTCGAGATTCGGGCCTACAAGCGGATTCGGGAGGTGATTGATATGGTCCGTGATAATCATCAGATCTCCTACATGAAAGTCAAAATTGACTCCGCCTGCCGCGTTTGATACAAACAGGTATTTGATTCCCAGCACTTTCATCACCCTTATCGGAAGCGTGACAACGTCCATGGTATTGCCTTCATAATAGTGGAAGCGGCCCTGCATGGCAATAACCGTCTTGCCTCCGAGAGTTCCTATGATGAGGTTGCCCTTATGTCCTACAGCGGTAGGAACCGGGAATCCTGGAATTTCCTTGTATGGTATTACTACAGGGTCTTCAATCTTGTCAGCCAGTTTTCCGAGGCCAGAGCCAAGCACGATTCCGACCACAGGCTTCATGTCCCCTATTTTCGCCGACACATAATCAGCAGCTTTATGAATTCTTTCGATAATCTGGTTCATATTATTGTATATTAATAAATTGTATTCAACACTTTTCTTGCATCCCTTATAATGTCACGTTCTCCGTCAACCATCCTGTTCTTCATTATCCACCGTCCGTTGCACATGAGGGAATCTATGCAATCGCTATGTGCCGAATAAATGAAATTTGCAAGAGTCGGAGCAGTTGAAATGAAATTCCAGTTGTCAATGTCCACAAGCATCAAATCTGCAATCCTCCCGACCTCCAGGCTTCCGCTGTTTAGTCCGAGAGCCCTTGCTCCGTTGGAAGTGCCTGTCGCAAAAAGCTCATTCAGAGGCATTGCAGTTGCATCTTCCCTCCATGCTTTCTGAACCATTGCAGCAGTCTTCATTGCCTCAAGCATGTCAAGATTGTTCGAAGAACCGCAGCCGTCCGTACCAAGGCAGACATTTGCTCCGGCGTCACGCAACTCGTTGTACCTGAAGCGGTAGCCGGAAGTGAGCTTGAGGTTTGAATTTATGTTATGTACACAATTCACTCCATGGCGGCCAAGGATTTCCACATCCTTGTCAGACAGCCACAGAGAATGGGCTGCAATCACGTCCGGGCTGAAGAATCCGAGGCTCTCAAGATATTCCACGGGCGTCATTCCGTTATGGGCAGCCTTGCAATCAAGCACCTCCTTCTCCGTTTCGCTCAGATGGACATGCAGCTTAAGCCCGTGTTCTGCAGCAAAGCCGGCAGCCCAGACAATGGCTTCCTCACAGACTGAATATATGGCATGGACAGATATCACGAACTGGGATTTCTCAGGCCATTTAAGCGACTCCTCATAATGTCTGATACATTCCCTTATCTGGATTTTTGATTCTGCAGGATTCATCCTGTCGCAAAGGACATAGGACAAGACCGGTCTTATTCCCATTTCAAGAGCAGCCTTTCGTGCCTGGGGCATGTGCCAGTACTGGTCGTTGAATGTCGCAGTACCTGTTTTTATCATCTCCAGGCAGGCCAGCCTGGTGGCATAATAGACATATTCCGGAGTTATCCCGGACTCAATCTGCCATATCCTTGCAAGCCATTCATGGAAATTGATATCCTCACCTACCCCTCTCATCATGGACATTGCCGCATGCGTGTGCATATTTATAAATGAAGGAAGAACTGCCTTCGACGAGCAATCGACCGTTTCATATTTTTCAGCCGGGGACGGGAATGTTCCCGGGACCGAGGGAGTTATCCCGGCAATGATGCCGTCATGGATATATATGTCAACCCTCCTGTCTTCAAACAACGCATTTTTCAGTAAAATATCATTCATAATCACATCATTTCCGCCATCCGCGGATTTTCATTTTCACTTGATAAGTGTTCCAAAGTTAGCATAAAAATTTATAAAGTATTCAAAAATCCAATTGTTTTGTTTATTTTTGGAACAAATTTGAGCGTGATTCTCACATATTGGAACAGGCTCGGAGACATAAATCATTAACAACCAACATTTCACGATATGGCATTCAAAGGAGCTATTGACATTGACAAGGAAAAATGCAAAGGATGTGCAGTCTGCGTGGCAAATTGCCCTACCGCCAGCATTCAGTTGTCGAAAATGGTCAATAATAAAGGTTACCATTATGCCGAAATGGTTGGAGAAGGATGCATCGGCTGCAGCAGCTGCGCGATTGTATGTCCGGACTCCGTAATTTCGGTTTACCGTATAAAAATCTGAGGATATGGCAGAAAAAATTCTATTGAAAGGAAATGAAGCGATTGCCATATCGGCGATTCGCAACGGGATTGATGGATACTTCGGCTACCCCATCACTCCTCAGTCAGAGGTAATGGAGACACTCATGAAGGAAAGGCCATGGCTTACGACCGGCATGGTGGTGCTCCAGGCAGAAAGCGAGACTTCATCTATCAACATGGTTTACGGCGGAGCAGCCAGCGGCAAGAAGGTTATGACAAGTTCCTCTTCGCCCGGGATTAGCCTCATGTGCGAGGGCATCAGCTACCTTGCCGGAGCAGAACTGCCATGCGTGATTGTGGACTGCCAGAGGGGCGGTCCTGGACTTGGAACCATACAGCCGAGCCAGAGCGATTACAACCAGGTTGTCAAGGGTGGCGGACATGGAGATTACAGGAACATAGTGCTCGCCCCTGCTTCGGCTCAGGACATGTATGATTTCGTGGATCTCGGATTCGACCTTGCGTTCAGGTACCGCAATCCTGTCGTCATCCTTGCCGACGGAATTGTCGGGCAGATGATGGAGAAAGTGGAACTGCGTCCTGAAAAACCGCGAAGGAGCCAGGAAGAGGTCATCTCGGATGCACCATGGGCTGCTGTCGGGAAACCATCCTCAAGGGAAAGGAACATCATAACTTCCCTTTCACTCGAAGCTGATGTTCAGGAAAAGTTCAACCACAAGCTCCAGGAGAAATACGACCTGATTCAGGAAAAAGAAGTACGGTACGAGACCTACAGAGTCGAAGATGCCGAATACCTTTTTGTAGCATTCGGCTGCTCATCAAGGATATGCGAGGCAGCTACGGACCTTCTGAGAGAAGAAGGATACAAAGTCGGGATGCTCCGTCCCGTAACCCTTTTCCCGTTCCCGGCAAAAGTTGTTTCCGACATGGCGGACAAGGTAAGAAGCATGATGAGCATCGAACTGAATCTCGGACAGATGGTCGATGACGTACGTCTGGCTGCCAATGGCAAATGTCCTGTCGGCTTCTACGGCAGGCAGGGAGGAAACATTTTCACTCCGGATGAGATTGCCGAGGCTTTCAAAAAATTCAATAATTTCGAATAAATCAGGGATATGAATATAGAAGACATCAAAAAACCGGAGAATCTGGTTTACAGCAAGACTCCTCTGCTCACGGATGCAGTTATGCATTACTGCCCGGGTTGTTCGCATGGGGTTGTGCACAAGCTTGTAGCAGAAGTCATCGAGGAGATGGGAATACAGGATAAAACGGTGGGAATCAGCCCTGTAGGATGTTCAGTATTTGCTTATAACTACATTGACATCGACTGGCAGCAGGCCGCACATGGAAGGGCCCCGGCGCTTGCGACTGCGGTAAAGAGGCTAAATCCCGAAAAATATGTGTTCACATATCAGGGAGACGGAGACCTCTGTTCCATCGGAACTGCCGAGATCATACATGCATGCGCCAGAGGAGAGAACATACTTGTCATCTTCATCAACAACGGCATCTACGGCATGACCGGAGGCCAGATGGCACCGACCACCCTGCTGGGCATGAAAACGTCAACCACGCCTTATGGACGTGACGCAAAACTCAACGGTTTCCCTATGGTAATCGCTCCGATGATTGCCGAGCTTGACGGTACTGCATACATCACAAGGCAGTCGGTACATACGGCCGCAGCTGCACGAAAAGCTAAGGCAGCCATCCGTAAAGGGCTGGAATACAGCGTAAAAGGAGTGGGGCTCTCTTTTGTGGAAATTGTTGCGACATGCAATTCCGGATGGAAGCTTTCCCCTGTGGAAGCCAACAGATGGATGGTGGAGAACATGTTCCCGAAATATCCGATTGGAGACATCAAGGATGTCTTGAAAGACAAATAGGACATAATAAACAGTCAATCATGAAAGAAGAAATCATAATAGCAGGCTTCGGCGGTCAGGGAGTTCTGTCCATGGGCAAAATCCTGGCATACTGCGCCATCATGCAGGACATGGAAGTGACATGGATGCCTTCATACGGTCCGGAAATGCGAGGCGGGACTGCAAATGTCTGCGTGATAATCAGTGACAGAAAGATCAGTTCACCTATTGTCACCAGATATGACACGGCCATAGTTCTGAACCAGCAGTCACTCGACAAATTCGAGCAGACGGTGAAACCTGGAGGGCTTCTCATCTACGACCCTAACGGAGTGATTCATACTCCGACGCGGAAAGACATCAGGATATGCAGGATTGATGCAATCGAGGTTGCAGCCAGGGTAGGCAATCCAAAAGTCTATAACATGGCCGTCATGGGTGCTTTCCTGAAGATGAAACCTGTCATTTCGCTTGACAATGTTGACAAGGGACTGGCAAAGTGCATTCCTGCAAGGTACAGCGACCTTATCAGCCTCAACAGACGTGCAATCGACGAGGGAATGGATGCGGTTGTTGAAATAGGATAGTCCGTTTCCGGAATTTTTCAGTATAGCTGCGCTGTTTTTGCAAATTTATTTTGTGAAATCAGCGCAGTTTGTTATTTTTGCAAAGTAGGTTTTAATTGTCAGGGAATGCTTGAAACTGTAAAGCAACAGGTTGTACGGCTGATTGCCGCATATGAGTCCGAAAAACAGAAATGTGAGAGAATCAGTTCTGAGCTGGAGCAGTCAAAATTACTGAACAGTGCCTACGAAAAGCGCATATCTGAATTGGAAAGACAGATAGATAATATGAAGCTGAAGGATGCCTTCCTGGCAAGTGGAGATGGTAATGCTGAAGCAAAGAGGAAGATTGACAGTGTCATAAAGGAAATCGACAGGTGCATTTCGTTGATAGAGGGTTGATATGGGACAGAATATTGAAATATTCATCGCGGGGAAATCGTTCCGCTTTCAGGTGTCCCAGGAGCAGGAGGAAATAATGAGAAAGGCTGCTGTCGAAATCAATTCCAGAATAAAGTTCTGGCAGGACAAGTTTCCTGAAAAGACTTTGACGGAAATCCTGTCAATCATTGCTCTTAAGTCGGGGATGACCAACATCGCACTGAAAAACGGAATAGGAAAAATCGAGGCCGAGGAAAAGAAACTGGCCGGAGAGCTTGAAAATTATCTTGAAAATATTGAGAAAAACAGCCGTTAGTTACTTAATTTGCTGAAATCAACACTATTTAAGTAACCGAGTGTACTCGAAAGGGAAAGACGGACCTATGTGACCCTCAGGGGGATTCCGCTTTGCGGGACGGAGGATGTCTGAACCGGTTTTTCGGAGCTCAAATCTTATTTTATAAGATTTTCTGACAAACAGACTAACGGCTTTTTTTAAAATACAGTCTGCCGGAATGCGCTCATGCATTCCGGCATTATTTATTGCTTTTGCCCAGGAAGAAATTGATAAAACAACTAAACCATATATATATGACAGTATTATACTACATTTTATCGGCAGTTCTGGGAGCAGTCATTGCTCTTGGTTCATACATAGCTGTCCGCAGAATACTTCTGAAAGGACAGAAGGAGGAAATCATCAAGAAAGCAGAAATCGAAGCTGAAGGCATCAAGAAAGAGAAAATCTTTCAGGCCAAGGAAAAATTCCTCCAGCTCAAAAGCGAGCATGAGCAGTACATCAACGAGAAAAACAATCAGATCCGTGACATTGAGAGCCGTCTGAAACAGAAGGAAAACACTCTGAATCAGCAGAATTCCGAGCTTGGTCGCAAGCAGAAGGAAGCAGATGCAATCAGGGAATCCCTGAAGAATCAGGTTGAGCTCGCAAACAAGAAATGCGAAGAGTACGACAAGCTCCGCGCCGATGCCATCAGGCAGATTGAAGAAATCGCAGGCATGACAGCAGCCGAAGCAAAGAACCAGCTCTTGGACAATATGAAGGCAGAGGCAAGAAGCCAGGCTCAGTCTTATATCAATGACGTAATGGATGAAGCAAGGCTCACTGCAAGCAAGGAGGCCAAACGTATTGTAATCAACACAATACAGCGTACTGCATCTGAGACTGCAATCGAAAATGCCGTCACGGTATTCCACATCGACAGCGACGAGATAAAGGGCCGCATCATAGGAAGGGAAGGAAGGAACATCAGGGCCCTCGAGGCTGCTACCGGAGTTGAGATTGTAGTTGACGACACTCCTGAGGCAATCCTGCTTTCTGCATTCGACCCTGTAAGAAGGGAAGTTGCCCGTCTGGCCTTGCATCAGCTCGTGATTGACGGACGTATTCACCCTGCACGCATTGAGGAAGTGGTTGCAAAAGTCCAGAAACAGCTCGAGGATGAGATTATGGAAACCGGCAAGAGGACATGCATCGACCTCGGCATCCATGGAATGCACATCGAGCTTGTGAAACTCATCGGAAGGATGAAATACCGTTCATCTTATGGACAGAACCTTCTCCAGCATGCACGTGAGGTTGCAAACATCTGTGCTACAATGGCTTCAGAGCTCGGTCTCAATCCAAAGACCGCCAAGAGGGCCGGACTGCTCCATGATATCGGAAAAGTTTCTGACGAGGATCCTGAGCTTCCGCATGCAATTCTCGGTATGAAGCTCGCTGAGAAATACAAGGAGAAACCTGAGGTCTGCAACGCAATCGGTGCCCACCATGAGGAAATAGAAATGACTTCAATCATTTCCCCTCTTGTTATGGTCGGTGACGCCATTTCGGGCGCCCGTCCTGGTGCAAGACGCGAGGTCATAGAGT
Organism: uncultured Bacteroidales bacterium; assembly: GCA_945827785.1. Taxonomy (GTDB): domain Bacteria; phylum Bacteroidota; class Bacteroidia; order Bacteroidales; family UBA932; genus Cryptobacteroides. The sequence continues at coordinate 22,835 of CALZOR010000010.1, forward strand.
CGTACATCAAGAGACTCAAGGACATGGAAAACATCGCCCAGTCTTATCCGGGAGTTACCAAGACCTATGCAATCCAGGCAGGTCGTGAACTCAGGGTAATTGTCGGGGCAGACCAGGTTACCGATCAGGAAGCTGAGAACCTCTCAAGCGAAATTGCAAAGAAGATCCAGGAAGAGATGGTATATCCGGGACAGGTAAAGATTACTGTCATCAGGGAAACCAGATCTGTCGCATTTGCAAAATAATACATTACAGTTCAAATACTTATGAAGTTATTAAAGAAAATGACCTTTATTGCGGCACTCCTTGTGGGTGTCGCAACTTATGCGCAGCCGGCCGGGAACTCCACTCTGGTGACCTGGACAAGCGAGGTCAATGCCAAAGAAGGGGATGTTCTTCAGATTCTCTTCACCGGCAAGATTGCTTCCGGCTACCACACCTATTCTCTTACGGACGAGTTCTCCCCTACCGAGATTCTCGATGCTGAATTCACCGGATGCCATGCCAGCGGGGACGTCTATCTTATCGGCACTCCGGTCAAGGAAGATGACGGATTCGGCGGAACTATGGAATGCTTCTATGACCAGATTCAGATTGCCCAGGATGTTGTGCTGGATGCGGAAACCGGTTCATTCAAGGGAAGCATATACACTAATGCCTGCAACGAAGGCAGCTGCAAACCTGAATATCACGATTTCAACATCAGCCTTCCGGGCGATGCAGCCAAGTCTTCAGAGACGGTAATTGCTTCATCTCCAAACAAATCAGAGGGAGGCTCAATCTGGGCACTAATCCTCGAGGCAATTCTCTGGGGCTTTGCAATGCTCCTTACTCCATGCGTCTTCCCTATGGTTCCGATGACAGTTTCTTTCTTCATGAAAGGTTCATCAAGCCCGGCTCAGGGACGTTTCAAGGCGCTTATGTACGGCTTTTTCATAGTCGTTCTCTATACTGTTCCGATTTCGCTCATTATCCTGATAACGAGAATTGTGGGTGGAGATGCCGTGACTGCGGACATTTTCAACTGGCTTGCTACGCACTGGCTGCCAAACCTCATTTTCTTCATCGTGTTCATGATTTTTGCAGCTTCTTTCTTCGGTGCATTTGAAATCGTTCTGCCTCAATCACTTGTAAACAAGAGCGACCAGGGAGCAAGCAAAGGCGGCCTCCTCGGAATTTTCTTTATGGCGCTCACACTGGTGCTCGTTTCATTCTCCTGCACGGGTCCGATTGTCGGAACGGTGCTCATCAAGTCAACTCAGGGAGAGTTCTGGACTCCAATGGTCACCATGCTTGCCTTCTCGCTTGCATTTGCACTGCCGTTCACCATTCTCGCTCTCTTCCCTTCCCTTCTGAAGAAGTTCAAACAGAGCGGCGGCGGATGGCTCAACTCAGTGAAGGTCGTGCTCGGTTTCATAGAGATTGCGCTTGGCCTCAAGTTCCTGAGCGTTGCTGACCAGACCTACCACTGGGGCATACTCGACAGGGAGGTTTACCTTGCAATCTGGATTGTGGTATTCACCCTTCTGGGACTTTACCTGCTTGGAAAGATTCGCTTTGCGAACGACGAGCCTGTAGAACATCTTACCGTGAAGAGACTTGCACTGGCAATCGGAGTGTTCTCGTTCGTGGTATATATGATTCCGGGGATGTTCGGTGCGCCACTTAAAGCGCTTTCCGGCTACCTGCCTCCTATCACGACTCAGGACTTTGTAATCGGTCAGGGAAGCGTTTCCAGCCAGGCTTCCGCTTCCGCCTCAACAGGAAGCACCGGTGAGCGTTACGGTCTTCACCTCCCTCTCGGACTTGAGGGCTATTTCACTCTGGAAGAAGGCCTTGCAGCTGCTAAGGCTGAGGGCAAACCTGTATTCGTGGACATCACAGGCCATGGTTGCGTCAACTGCCGTGAGATGGAGTCCAGGGTATGGAGCGACCCGACAGTCCTGAACATGCTGAAGAATGACTTTGTGATTGTTGCCCTTTATACTGACGACAAGAGCAAGTTGGATGAGAAGGACTGGGTAACAGCAGAAAATGGAGATGTTTACAAGCAGCTTGGAAGGGCCAACTCATACATTGTACGCACAAGGTTCAATGTGAATGCCCAGCCAAACTACGTGCTCCTCTCCCCTGACGGTGAACAGCTCGTTCCTACCCGCGGATATGACCTCGATATCCCCGGCTTTGTAGCCTTCCTTCAGAGCGGTCTTGACGCAATGAAATAGTTTTTATACCTTTGCATCGGTTTATGGTGACCGGAGGGGTTTCGCCCGGTCCGGTTGAAAAGGGAACCCGGTGAAAATCCGGGACTGTGCCCGCAGCTGTAAGTCCTGTGCCTCGTGTGAGGCGCTTCTTTGCATTCTTGCCACTGTCTCCATGTTTGCTCCATTTGGACAAACTTGACGGGAAGGCGCATCGGAGCGGATGAGTCAGAAGACCTGCCATAGGCAATGTTTCACAAAAAGGCCCGGGGCCAGGTCTTCAGTGTCAGATGCAATGCAGTTTTATTTTTCAAAATGGAAGGTACTTCTTTCTTGGGGAGTGCTTTCGGTGATATCGAGTGTATCAGCGGTTGGCAATGCTTATTTGCCGGCTGCCGATACACTCGAATCTGCTTTGGTCAGGCAGGAAAGATACCTGAGTCCGCATGAATCAGGTACGGTGGCGCAAGTGCTTGACGCCAAGGCTATTGAAAGACGCGGAGCAAGGCAGCTGAACGAAGTGGTGAGGACCATGGCAGGAGTCAGCGTAAAGGACTATGGCGGTATAGGAGGACTCAAGACGGTTTCTGTCAGAAACATGGGTGCATCTCATACCGGTGTCTGCTATGACGGGTTTGCCATTACCGATGCTCAGAACGGACAGGTTGACATAAGCCGTTTCATGCTTGAGAACGTCTCTTCCATTACAATAACTGACGGACCATCAGATGATATTTTCTTAAGTGCAAGAATCCTGGGAGCGGCCTCTACCCTATCAATCAACACATATTCAAGCCTTGACCGAAATCTTTCCGATGGAGGATATGCATACATGCCGAAAAAGATTGATGCATCCGCTGCTCTGACCGGAGGGTGTTTCGGGACATGGGACCCTGCTCTGCATCTTGGCTTCAAGCCAACTGAAAGCAGTATTCTTTCAGCGGAAGTCAATTATCTGCACAGCGATGGAGAATATCCTTTCATTCTCAAAAACGGGAATGAAACCACAGAAATGCATAGATTGAACAGCGATGTGAATTCTGTAAGCGGAGAATTGAATTACAGGACAAGCCTCGGAGAATGCAGCAGTCTCAGCACAAAAGCATCATATTTCCAGTCGGAAAGAGGGCTTCCGGGCAGCGTCATCCTCTATTATCAGAATCCGACTGAAAGGCTGTATGACAGGAACTGTGCATTTTACGCCAAATATCGTCTTAAGAATGACAATGGATGGAAGGCAGATATAAATGCCTCATACACAAATGCATGGAACAGATATATCAATACCTCGTCCACTGCATCGGAAGACAGCAGATATCTCCAGCAGGAGGCATATCTGAGCGCAGTTGCCGGCTGGGAAGGAGAAGGAAGCAGGAACAAAGGACAAGGGTGCGGGAAATGGGGCTTTTCCATTGCAGAAGACATTTTCGCCAACATCCTTGACTCCAACATCCCTGAATGTCCATATCCGGTAAGGCTCAGCAGCCTGACGGCCATGTCTGCCAAATATAAAACTGAAAGGCTGACAATCACAGGCACGGTCCTCGCCACGGTCCTGAAAGAATGGCTTAGGAAGGATGTCAACGGCATCATAGCCCCGAAACCTATGGTCAGGTTTTCGCCCTCGGTCAGTTTCTCATACTGTTTAACAAAAGACAAAAGCCTGATTGTCAGAGCCTTCATAAAGGAAAGCTACAGAGTCCCGACATTCAACGACCTATATTACTTAAGAGTCGGGAACACATCTCTGTCTCCGGAAAAGGCATATCAGGTCAACATTGGCACAAGCTGGAAAAAATACTTCCCCAGGCACGGTCTGGGCATCAACCTTACCGCCGACATATATTGCAACTACATCAAGGATAAGATTACAGCCATCCCAACCCTCTTTATCTGGAAAATGAGGAACATAGGGAAAGTGGTGATGGCCGGAGCGGATATTACAGCCGGGGTCCTTTGGGAAATGACGACGGATTTCAGCATCCACGCCGATGCAAATTTTTCATATCAATATGCCATTGATATCACAAACCCTGAGGCTAAGAACTACAGACACCAGATTCCATACACCCCGCGATACTGCGGCAACTTCATCTTGTCGGCGGATACACCATGGTTCGATGCGACATACACATTAAGCGGTGTCGGAAAAAGATACGCCCTTGCCCAGAATATAGAATCAAACCTTATCCATGGATATTCCGACCATTGCATCAGTATCGGCAGAACATTCAATTTAAGGCAGGTCAAGTTGAGAGCCAGCCTCGAAGCGCTTAACCTCGGAGGCAAAAATTATGAGATAATACGTGGCTATCCCATGAGTGGAAGGTCATTCAGAATAACAATCCAATTTAAATATTGATATATGAAGAACAGTAGAATCAAACTTTTTGCGACTATCGCATTGGCTTTGCTTGCGGGATGCAACAAAGTGGGAAATGAGGACGGAAATGAACCAAAAGACGGCGAATATTTCGTCCTTAACAGTGGTAACATAAATGTTAATAATAGTAACATCGCTGTTTTTAATATTGATAATAAAGAACTTGTACCAAATTACTTTTATCAGGCCAATGGAAAGTATCTTGGAGACCTGGGGCAGGACATATTGGTGGCAGGTGATGAAATCTATATATCAGTATCGAGTTCCAGACGTATTTTCGTGACCGATTCCCAGTTGAAAATCAAGAAAGAGATCACATTCGGAATGGATGGAAACGAAGCATTCCAGCCACGTTATCTTTGCAGCTACAAGGGCAAGATCTATGTCACCTACTATGAAGGCTATCTCGGAAGAATCGACCCTGCTGAGGATTACAAGGTGGAATGCACGAAGGTAGGAGAATACCCTGAAGGCCTGGATTGCTGCTCGGGAAAGGCCTATGTAGCCAATTCCGGCGGCATGAATTATCCGGATTATGACAAAACCTTGTCTGTGGTGGACCTGGAGACATTCAAGGAAACAGAAAAGATTCAGGTCAATACCAATCCGGAATTTGTCAAGTCCAATGACCAGGGCAGCCTCATCTTTGTTTCAAGCAAAGGCAACTATGCAGACATTCCCGGAATGCTCCAGGTACTCAGCACTTCAGATAAGACAGTAAAGGATTTGGGATTTAACAATCTGATATGGATGGCAAAAGGCCCTGAAAACAGAATTTTTCTGCTTTCAGGAGGTTATGACCAGAACTGGAATCCCCTTCCGGGCAAAGTCAGCACTCTGGACGCATCACAACCTTCTGCCGCTGCAAAAGAGTTCGTGAAGGATGGAAAGGATTTCCCTATGGCATATTCCATGTCAGTGACAAACGATGGTTATGTCTTTGTCGGAAGTTCAGACTATGTGAACAACGGGGACGTGCATGTAATCGGTCCTGACGGAAAATACATATGCAAATTTGACTCAAACGGTCTCAATCCTATAAAGGTTGTCAGAAAATAAGCTGCCAGTCCAGAAATTATACACTGATGCTGCGGAGATTATATGAAAAATATTATCTTCGCAGTTCTTTTAATCCTGATTTAAGTTTCGCAAATGCGAAACTACCATATTTAGAGACCTTTAGGTCGATAGTAAGTCCCTTCCCCGGGGGAAGGGATTTAGGGATAGGTCCTCGTAGAAAGGGAAATGTGCGGTGGGAAGAAGTTTCGCAAGCGGCACAACCCTTAGGACATAAATAAGTTATAACTTGCGAAACTTGAGATCCTGACCTTATGATGAGCAGCAGAGAAAAACAGATTCAGAACATCACACTTTGGGGGTCACTTGTGAACATAGTACTCACTGTATGCAAGATTCTTGCGGGAATCCTCGGAAAGAGCGCGGCAATGGTTGCCGACGGAATTCACTCACTGTCAGACCTTCTGAGTGACGTTATCATACTGATATTCGTCCATCTGTCTTCAAAGGAAAAGGATTGCGACCACGATTTCGGACACGGAAAGTTCGAGACTTTTGCAACCTTGATAGTCAGCATTATCCTGGTCATTGTAGGCGCCGAGCTCATGTCTTCCGGAGTTCAATCCATCATCAGCATAGCCAAGGGTGAGACTGTGGCACGCCCTGGGATGATTGCACTGATTGCTGCCGGCGTGTCCATCATTGCAAAGGAAGCAATCTACCGGGCTACCATGAGGGTGGCAGACCGTGTTGATAGTCAGGCACTTGTAGCAAACGCTTGGCATCACAGGTCAGATGCGCTTTCGTCCATCGGTTCACTGCTCGGTATCGGCGGAGCAATGCTTCTGGGCGACAAATGGTCAATGCTCGACCCTATTGCTTCATGCTGTATCAGCATCGCCATCATTTATATAGCCGTGAAGATGTCCATCCCTTGCATCAAGGACCTGCTTGAGACCTCCCTTCCGGATGAAGATGAAGATAAAATTGTGAATATCAGCAAGTCAGTGGAAGGTGTCAATGACATTCATGAGCTCAAGACCAGGAAGAATGGCAATTCCGTGATAATTGATGCACATATTGTTGTGGATCCGACTCTGAATGTGGCTACTGCTCACGATATTACCACAAAAGTCGAGAAGGCGCTGAAAAAAGAATTCGGCCCGATGACACAGACTTCGCTGCACATCGAGCCGGATATTCATGCGGAATGAGTTACCTTTCCTTCGGAAGAGTCTTGTTCAGAAGGAAGGCGCCCAGGAGGGCTGAAATCAGGGATCCGAGGAGGATACCGAACTTGGCGTTGTTAAGAAGGTGGGCCCCTTCGGCTCCGAGGGCAGAGAATGACAGGTCAGCGATGAACATCGAAACCGTGAAACCTATGCCGCAAAGAACGCAGACACTCGCAAAGGACTTCCATGAAGCCCCGTCAGGCAGCGAAACGAATTTCAGTTTCACGCTTATCCACGAGAACGAGAACACTCCTACGAATTTTCCCACTACAAGGCCGAGCATTACTGCAAGGCTTACTCCCGAGAACACGTCAGTCAGCGACATCCCGCCCAGGGCAACTCCGGCATTGGCAAAGGCAAAAACCGGTATCACAAACCAGTTTACAAGCCCCTGCAGATTATCTTCAAGATCCTGAAGAGGACTTATGAGCTTGTCGGCTGCGGATTCAATGCTTTTCAGAGTATGTATCTGTTCATGGGTCAGTACGATGGCTTTCTTCCTGTCGGCAGCAATGACTGGGAATTTGGCGATATTGGTGCGGATGCGCTCAAGATAGTGCCCGGTTCCGTTCTTGAGGGTTGCCGGGACACAGAATGCCACGATTACGCCGGCTATGGTGGCATGGATGCCGGAATTAAGCATGGCATACCAAAGTGCCAGTCCTACAATAAGATAGAAAGCCTTGCGGCGCACCTTTCTCCAGTTTGCAATAACCATGACGGCAACGCAGGCCGCTGCAAGTATCAGGTAGAAGAGGTTGATGTCAGAGGAATAGAACAATGCTATTACGATGATACCTCCAAGGTCATCTGCAACGGCAAGGGCAGCAAGAAAGACCTTCAGTCCGACAGGAACCCTTGTGCTGAATATTGCAAGGACTCCGAGGGAAAAAGCGATATCGGTTGCCATAGGGATTGCCATTCCCCTTCCCATTACCGGATCGGCACCGCAGAAAGCAGCATAAACAAGAACAGGCACGATCATACCTCCGCATGCACCGATGATAGGAAGGAGTGCCTTCTTTATAGAAGAAAGTTCACCGACAAGTATCTCCCTCTTTATCTCAAGTCCCACTGAAAGGAAGAAGATTGCCATAAGGAAATCATTGATTACCTGCATGATAGTCATTGGATGACCACCATGGCTGAAGAAATTGAAGTTGCCTATCGAGAGGGACATCTCTGTCTGCCAGAATTTCGTGTACCATTGCGCCGTCCACGGAAGGTTGGCACAAATCAAAGCAAGCACCGTACATACAATCAGTATGACACTTGAATTGACATGGCTTTTTATTTTACTAAGGAAACTGTAGTTTGTGGATTGAGTCTGATTCATAGCCTTATTTTTTAATGGGCGGCAAATTTAGTCAATTTAATTATGTGATGGTGATTTTAATTGCGATTTTGCACATTTTTTTCTAAATTTGCGCGCTGTTTGCGGTTTTGGATAATTCCGCTTGTAATGACAAAACAAATAATAAATATTATGGCTAAAGAAAAAGAAATCAAAAACGAGAACGCCGAGGTTGTTGCCGAGGCTGTTTCCAAGACAGAGCTTTTCTTCAAGGAGCATGGCAAGAAGCTTGTCATTGCACTTGCAGTGGTTGTTGTCGTTGCAGCAGGTATCTTCTGCTGGTATAAATTCGCTTATCAGCCTGCTGTTGCCGAGGCTCAGGGTCAGATGGTTGCAGCTGAGCAGTATTTTGGCAATGCTGATTACGAGACAGCTCTCAACGGCGACGGCAATGCTCTCGGATTTGCACAGATTATCGACGAATATGGCAGCAAAGCCGGAAAGTCAGTGTATTTCTATGCAGGAATCTGCGAGCTCCAGCTTGGAAATTATGAAAGCGCAGTGAAGTATCTCAACTCATACAAAGGAAAGGATGCAATCCTTGCAGCCCGCGCCCTTTCATGCATAGGCGACGCTTATGTCGGACTTGAGGACTACAAGAAAGCTCTCGGATATTTCGAGAAAGCAGCTGCAAAGGTTGACAACATGTTTGCTGCAGGCTACCTTCTCAAGGCTGGTCTGGTTGCAGAGAAGCTCGGAGACGATGCAAAAGCACTTTCTTTCTACAAGACAATCAAGGACAAATATCCTCAGTCAATGGAAGGATATGACATTGACAAGTACATTGGACGTATCGAAAATAAATAGTATATACTATGGGACGCGCATTTGAATTCAGAAAGGAAAGAAAATTCAAAAGATGGGGTCACATGGCCCGCGTATTCACCAAAATCGGTAAAGAAATCACGATAGCTGTAAAACAGGGCGGTCCTGACGTTACCGGAAACCCTCGTCTGAGGGCTCTTCTCCAGACTGCAAGGAGCGAGAACATGCCTAAGGACAATATCGAAAGGGCTATCAAGAGAGCAAGCGACAAAGACCAGAGCGACTACAAGGAGGTAGTATTCGAAGGATACGGTCCTCACGGTATCGCAGTCCTCGTTGAAGCAGCAACCGACAACAACAACCGTACTGTTGCAAACGTACGTTCATATTTCACAAAGAGCGGCGGCTCCCTCGGAACATCAGGCAGCGTGGACTACATGTTCGACCGCAAATGTATGTTCAGGATGAAGAGCGACAAGCCTTACGACATGGAAGAGCTTGAGCTTGAGATGATTGACTACGGTGTTGAAGAGATTTTCGAGGAGGAGAACGAGGACGAGCAGATGGAGATTGTCATCTACGGCGAGTTCACTGCTTTCAACTCAATCCAGAAATACATTGAGGACAACGGTTATGAGCTGATTTCTGCAGAGTTCACCAGACTCCCTAACGTGGAGCTCAAGGAGCTTGAAGGCGAGGATAAGGCTGATATCGAGAAACTCATCGAGAGAATCGAAGAGGATGACGATGTCCAGAATGTCTATACCACGATGAAGCCGTAATTCCATCACGGAATTGACGAAGATACAAGATGAGGCCGCCACATGGCGGCCTTTTTTACATATTTAGTGGTGTAATGGGCTTATGCGTGGCACAGTTGGGAGCCCTCTTGATAAAAAGTATTATCTTTGCGCCCGATTTATTAACGATGCAAAAACTAAATATTTATGAGCATCCAGACGGAAAAGATTAAAGAACTGGTGGAGCGCAGAGCCTCGGCAAGAACGGGAGGCGGACAGAAAAGAATCGACGCGCAACACGCAAAAGGAAAATTCACGGCACGCGAAAGACTGGCGATGCTTCTTGACGAAGGCAGCTTTGAAGAATTCGACATGTTCGTACAACACCGCTGCACCAACTTCGGAATGGAAAAGACAAAGTTTGACGGCGACGGAGTTGTGACCGGACAGGGAACAATTGACGGTCGCCTCGTCTATGTATTTGCACAGGACTTCACTGTTTCAGGAGGTTCTATGTCAGAAACCATGGCCCAGAAAATATGCAAGGTCATGGACATGGCCATAAGGAACGGTGCACCATGCATCGGTCTGAACGACTCCGGAGGAGCAAGGATTCAGGAAGGAATCTGCTCTCTCGCAGGCTTCGGCGAAATCTTCGAAAGGAACATTCTCTCTTCCGGAGTAATACCTCAGATTTCAGGAATCTTCGGTCCATGTGCCGGAGGAGCGGTTTACTCCCCTGCCCTTACAGATTTCAACATCATGATCAAGGATACTTCCTACATGTTCCTGACCGGCCCCGGCGTCGTCAAGACAGTCACGGGCGAGACAGTGAGCCAGGAAGACCTCGGGGGCGCAAGCGTACATGCAAGCAAGAGCGGCGTAGCACACTTTGCAGCCGAGAACGAGGAAGAAGGAATCCAGATTATCAAGGATTTGCTCAGCTTCATCCCTTCAAACAACAGGGAGCAGGCTCCGTTTGTACCGACAAATGACCCGGCAGGCAGGGTTGACGACTCACTCAATGACATCATTCCGGACAGCCCGAACAAGCCTTATGACATGTACCAGGTAATCGGCAGCATCGTGGATGACGGAAGATTCTTCGAAATCCACAAGAGCTACGCAAAAAACATCATCATCGGATTCGCCCACATGAACGGAAGGTCCGTGGGAATAGTTGCAAACCAGCCTAAGATTCTTGCAGGAGTGCTGGATATCAATGCATCACGCAAGGCTGCCCGCTTCGTGCGTTTCTGTGACGCATTCAACATTCCTTTGGTAACGCTGGTGGATGTTCCGGGCTTCCTCTGCGGAACACAGCAGGAGTATGGAGCTATCATCTCACATGGAGCAAAACTGCTTTATGCATACGGTGAGGCAACAGTTCCTAAGGTTACAGTAACACTTCGCAAATCCTATGGAGGAGCCCATATCACAATGAGTTGCAAGCAGTTGCGTGGAGACATTAACTATGCATGGCCTTCTGCGAACATCGCCGTGATGGGCGCTGAAGGAGCTGTGGAGATTCTCTATTCAAAGGAAATAAAGGCAATAGAGGATCCTGTCATGAAAGCTGAAGCAGCCGAGGCAAAGAAGAAAGAATACAACGACCTCTTCTGCAACCCGTACAATGCGGCAAGCTATGGCTATATCGACGACGTGATTGAGCCCCGCAATACCCGTTTCCGCGTAATACGCGCTCTTGAGGCCCTCGCTGACAAGAAGCAGGAAAATCCTTACAAGAAACACGACAATCTTCCATTATAATATACGGTATCATGGCAGATTTGCTTACAATAATACTAGCGACTTCGGCAAAGAGCGAAATGCTTGCTCAGAGAGACCCGTATGGATTTATCATGACGCTTACGGCAGTTGCCGTGGTTTTCAGCGCCCTGTTCATCCTATACATTTTCTTCGGCATCCTCGGAGACATCATTTCCGGGAAGTTGAAGAAAAAAGTCTCTTCAAAAGTCAAGAGCACGGGCAAGACGCCTGATGCCGATACTGCTGCAGCCATTGCAATGGCTCTTCAGGAGCAGAATGCAGGCGAAATTCAGGCAGTAATAGCACTGGCTCTTGAAGAACATTTCGGACAGAATGTCCATGACCAGGAAAGTTATATAATCACAATTAACAGAAAATAGAATGGAACGTACCTATATCATAAACGGCAAAGAATATAAAGTTACAATCAACTCTGTATCAGGCAACAACGCTAATGTCACAGTCAACGGGACAAGTTATGATGTACAGATTAAGGATGCTCCTGCGGCCCCTGTACAGCCGGCTGCTCCGGTAAAGGCAGCACCTGCGGCTCCTGTTGCTCCTGCACCGGTTGCAAGGCCCGTCCAGGCTGCTCAGCCAGCTCCGGCAGCTGCACCGGTTTCTGTACCTGCAGCCGGAAAAACAGCAACTGCACCGCTTCCCGGAGTCATTCTTGCAATCAAGGTCAATGTAGGAGACGCTGTAAAGGCCGGGCAGGAAATAGCAATTCTTGAGGCAATGAAGATGGAAAACTCGATTGAAGCTCCGATCAGCGGAACCGTGGTTGCCATCAATGCCGCAAAAGGAGATTCAGTCCTCGAAGGAGCGCCGATCATTACCATTCAGTAAGCATCAAACTTTCACGAGTAAATGGAGACAATAATCGAAAGCCTGCGCGAATTCCTTGGTTTCACAGGCTTTGCAAATATGACAATGCAGCATATTGTGATGATATTCATCGGAATATGCTTCATCTATCTCGCCATCAAGAAAGAGTGGGAGCCGCTGCTTCTGATACCTATCGGTTTTGGAATGATAATCGGCAACATACCTTTCGTATCCGGCTTGAACATAGGCATTTATGAAGAAGGCTCAGTCATGAATATCCTCTATCAGGGAGTTCAGAAAGGCTGGTATCCGCCGCTCATTTTCCTCGGAATCGGAGCCATGACCGACTTTTCAGCCTTGATTTCACAGCCGAGGCTCATGCTCATCGGAGCAGCCGCACAGTTCGGAATCTTCGGCGCGTACATGCTTGCCATGACCCTGGGATTCACCCCTGCGGAGGCCGGAGCAATCGGCATCATCGGAGGTGCAGACGGTCCTACAGCCATCTTCCTTTCTTCGAAACTTGCCCCTGAGCTCATGGGAGCGATTGCAGTTTCAGCCTATTCCTACATGGCTCTCGTGCCGGTAATCCAGAGGCCTATCATGCTGATGCTCACTTCGAAGAAAGAGCGCCTCATCCGCATGGCACCTCCGCGTCCGGTCAGCCAGAAAGAAAAGATTATCTTCCCGATTGCAGGCTTCATTCTGACAGCGATGATAGTCCCTTCCGGCATGCCGCTGCTCGGAATGCTTTTCTTCGGTAACCTCCTGAAAGAAAGCGGAGTGACAAGGCGTCTTGCAGAAACTGCACGCGGTCCGCTGATTGACGTTGTCACCATCCTCATCGGCGTGACCGTGGGATGTTCGACTCAGGCAGATGTATTCCTTTCATGGCAGTCCGTGAAAATCTTCCTTCTCGGTCTGATCTCATTCGTGATTGCAACGGTCTGCGGAGTGCTCTTCGCCAAGTTCATGAATCTGTTTGCGCGCGAAGGACATAAGATCAATCCGCTCATTGGAAATGCCGGAGTTTCAGCCGTGCCTGATTCGGCCCGTGTTTCTGAAACAGTGGGACGCGAATTCGACCGCAACAACCACCTTCTGATGCATGCAATGGCACCTAACGTTGCCGGAGTCATCGGGTCGGCTGTCGCCGCGGGAATACTGTTGGGATTTCTTGGATAAAAAAAAAGGGCTGACAGCCCTTTTTTTTTTATTCTACATAGAGCAGAAGCCCTTTGAGATATTCGCCTTCCGGGTGATAGATATTTACGGAATGGTCTGCTGGCTGGTTAAGACGGTCCAGGATGCGTACGCTCCGACCGACCTGGGCTGCCGCTGAGAATACTGCGAGGGCAAACGCCTCCTTGTCAACGACCTGGGAACAGCTGTAGGTGAAGACCAGACCTCCCGGAGCGACCTTTGAGATGGCCGCAGCGTTCAGCCTCTGATATGCCCTGAGGGCATTTTTCAGGACTCCCCTGTGCTTTGCAAATGCAGGCGGATCCACGATAATCAGATCATACTTGCCTTCAGGAATCCCCTTGACATACTCTATGGCATCGCAGCAGAGGGATGTATGACGAGAGGCGTCAAAACCGTTCAGAGCCACGTTTCTGTCAACCATCTGCATGGCTCTTGACGAGCTGTCCACAGAATCGACATGAAGGGCTCCATTTCTGAGAGCATAGATGGAAAATCCTCCGGTGTAGCAGAACAAGTTGAGCACATTGCGTCCCCTTGCCATCTTGCCGACAAGATTCCTGTTCTCCCTCTGGTCAAGGAAAAAGCCGGTCTTCTGGCCTTCGGTCCAATTGACATAGAACTTGTGACCATTCTCGAGGACTACGGCCTCATTGTCGGTGAATCCTTCCTTTCTGTAGATATAGCCGTCCACAAGTTCGAGGCCCGCCTTGAAAGGAGCAGTGCCGGAACTCTTGTCATAGACAGCTTTCAATGAATCGCCATATATGGCCTTCAGGGCTTCTGCAATCTGCCTTTTTGCCCGGAACATGCCCACGGAATGAGCCTGGAGGACACATACGCCGTCATAATAGTCGATGATGAGACCGGGAAGATTGTCCCCTTCTCCATGGACCAGACGATAGCAATTGGTCCGCGCACCTTCTGGCTGATTGTCAGTTGCAAGACCGACGCTGCGGCGAACCTGGAGGGCACGCGAAAGCATGATTTCCCAAAAATCCGGTCTCAGGGCACTGTCGTCAAAACTGAGGATACGGACTGCAATCGATCCTATCTGCCAATGTCCGAAAGCGAGAAACTCTCCATGAGAGGAATGTACGGCCACAATGTCACCTTCTGCCGGATTGCCATTCACCTGTGCGATGGCTCCGGAGAATATCCACGGATGAAAACGCAGCAGCGACTCCTCCCTGCCCTTCTTCAAAAATACTTTTATCATAGTCCTGTCAATTCATTTTCCACAAGAGGATTCTTCTCAGAGCGCATCAGCCTGAGATACATCTCACGGCACACCCATGCATCAGTTGCCGCATATTTGCACTGGGACTCAGACAATAATTCTGCCTCCCAGTTGGAAAGCTGCTGTGTCTTGGATATTCTGAAACCAAGGATGATTGCCGACATCTTCTTGACACTCTTGTCCCTTATTCCCCATTCGCATACTATTTTCTGCAGGTCAACAAACCCTGCAGGAGAAAATTCACGATGCTTGCGGAGGCCGCGTATGTCATCATGGATGGCAGCTCCGACCTTGATTATCTTTTCATTAGCAAGAAGGCTGCAAAGCCTTCTGTGCATGCCCAATTTATTGATTCTGAACAGGTAAGCCTTCTCCGGGCCTGACAACTGCAAAAGCGCCACTCCATAGCGTGGCTGTCCCGGTGCAAAACAAGGTCTCGTCTCGGTATCGAAGCCGATTACCTTCTGAGAACGAAGATAAGCGACGGCTCTGTTGAACTCAGAGCCGACGCTTTCTATAACCTCTATCTTGCCCGGAAACGAGGCAAATTCCAGTTTTTCTATGTCTTCCGGAGAAATACTTTCCAAATACATAAAATCAACAATTGAGGAAATTCCATCCATTAGAAGAACAGAAGCTCCCTGTATTTAGGCATTGGCCACATTTCATCATCCACGATCATCTCAAGATGGTCTGCACTGTCACGTACCTTGTCCATCATATCCTTGACCTCGTGTGAATAAACCTTGGCCCTTTCTGCAATATCTTCAATTCTGTTCGCCTTCTTGCGGGCCTCTACGAGGGCCTCGACATCGGCAGAGATGTTGTTGATATAGCATGAAATCTTCTGAAGCGTCTTTATTTCGCTGCTGCAGGCATCCTTGAAACTGTCGCCGAAAATATCCTTCATTCCCTTGACATTCTCAATGAGGATGTTCTGGTACCTGACAGCCGCAGGAATCACATGGTTGAGACAGATATCACCAAGAACGCGTGCCTCAATCTGGAGCTTCTTGACATAGGTCTCGTTGAGAATCTCGAAACGTGCCTCAACCTCGTTCGGAGCGAGGACACCGAGATTGTTGAACAAATCTACCGTCTGCTCCTCGTGGTAAACCTCATAAGCCTCAGGCACGTTCTTCACAGCCCTGAGTCCGCGTCTTGCTGCTTCTTCTTCCCATTCCTTGCTGTATCCGTTGCCCTCGAACATGATGTCCTTAGAGTCGCTGATGAATTTGCGAACGGTGTTCATCACGGCAGTTGAACGGTCAAGTCCTGAAGCCTCAAGAGCATCAACCTCTGCGCGGAACTCCCTGAGAGCCTCTGCGACTACGCTGTTCACCACATACACGGCTGATGCCACGTTCTGCGACGAACCTACGGCGCGGAACTCGAAACGGTTGCCGGTGAACGCAAATGGAGACGTTCTGTTGCGGTCGGTGTTGTCCGGGAAGATTTCCGGAATCGAGTTGGCAATCTTGATGGACTCCTGCTTAACCTCAGACTCAGGCATCTCGTTCATTCCGAGGATGGACTGGAACACTCCATAAAGAGTTGAACCTGAGAAGATTGACATCACTGCAGGAGGTGCCTCATTTCCTCCAAGACGGTACGAGTTGCTCAAAGTGGCAACGGACGTCATGAGGAGATAGTGATATTTATACACTGCCTTCACTACTGACGAGTAGAAAGACAGGAACTGAAGGTTCTTGTTAGGAGTCTTTCCAGGGGAAAGAAGATTGACTCCGGTATCAGTCATCATAGACCAGTTGCAGTGCTTTCCGGAACCGTTCACTCCGTCGAACGGCTTCTCATGGAACATCACCTTAAGATGGTGTTTCTCAGCAACTTTCTGCATGAGAATCATGAGCATCATGTTCTGGTCAATGGCCTTGGTTGCCTCGCAGAATACAGGTGCACATTCAAACTGGTTCGGAGCCACTTCATTGTGACGTGTCTGGAGAAGGATGCCGAGCTTGTATGCCTCAGTCTCAAAATCCTTCATGAAATCGCTCACCCTTGAAGGGATTGCTCCGAAATAGTGGTCCTCGAGCTGCTGGTCCTTTGCAGATGTGTGTCCGATTACAGTCCTTCCGCCAAGTACAAGGTCAGGCCTTGCATTGTAAAGTGCCTCATCCACAAGGAAATACTCCTGCTCAAGACCAAGATTTACGCTGACGGCTCCGACATTTTCATCGAAAAGTTTTGCAACCGAAGTGGCAGCTGCACTGAGTGCCTGGAGAGATTTCAGATTAGGCACCTTCGTATCAAGCGCCTCTCCTGTATAAGAAACAAATACTGACGGGATGCAAAGCGTGCCGTCCATGATGAAGACAGGCGAAGACGGATCCCATGCGGAATAACCTCTCGCCTCAAAAGTGTTTCGGAGACCTCCATTGGGGAAGCTGGAAGCATCCGGTTCCT